>DQVB01000738.1 GCA_015661985.1 Planctomycetota bacterium
TGCTCTTGACTCTCGCCCCTCCCTGCTCCCCGCTCCGCCAGCTCCGGCAATCCCAGCTCGCGCCGCACGCGGTTGGCTTCCTCCAGGGTGATGTGGTAGATGTAGATGGAATACCCGGCCGTGGCCACCGGGCGGAAACGCTGGAAATAGGTGTAGTACGGCTTACCGAGCCACTCCCCGTCGCCCTGACCGTCGGGCGCAGAGAACCGGAAGCCTCGCAGGAAGTTCACACTCACCGCATACCATCCAGGCTTCGGTCCCAGCTTTTCCGTCGAAGCCTTCCCCTCCGCCGCCGCAGCGCCGCCGGCCGGTCCCTTGGGCGGCAACGCGAACTGGATGCCAGTAATCCGCGGATGGAATAACCCAAAGTAAGCAAGCCCCAGCGGGCTCGCTTCGGGATGCTGATCGAGCCAGCGCTTGAGATACAACAGGTCCTGGCCCCAGTCGATGTTGCTGTCCAACAGGTGGGCATGCCCGTTCCTGGGGCCGCCCACCAGTTCATTGAAGTACGAAAGGCTGTGCGGGTAGATCCACAGGCTGCTGCCCATGGACCAGACCATCCCGGTGGCTGCGATCACCACGAGGGGGCGCTTGCCGAACTCCACTGCCCGGCCCA
This sequence comes from Planctomycetota bacterium, assembly GCA_015661985.1. Taxonomy (GTDB): domain Bacteria; phylum Planctomycetota; class Planctomycetia; order Pirellulales; family Thermoguttaceae; genus SZUA-1497. Next base: position 617 of record DQVB01000738.1, read on the forward strand.
CCTTGCTGATCCAGATGAACAAAAAAGGGAAGGCCGGAAGGACATAACGCATGTGGTGATTGAAGCCGGTCTGGGAACTCACCAGGCCGATCAGGGCCAGGGCGGGGGCCAGCAGAGCCAGTTCGTCACGCCATGTGCCCGAGTACCGCCGGTCGGAGCAGGAAACGGCCACCGCGGCCGCGGCCAGCACCCACGTGCCGAGGGGCATCTTCACGGCCATGGCGTACAAGTAGTAATACCACCATCCGCCCCAGCGCCACTGGCCCCGCAGATACGACGGCATCCTGCGTTCAAAGTCGGTCCGCTGAAGATCGATGCCCAAGAGGTACTCGCGCGGCAGGGGCACAGGCAGCCGGCCAAGCCACGTGCCGGCGAACCGGTTGGCCGTCGCATATTCGTCTTGGCGCTCTTCCACCGGACCGCCCAGCGCGCTGCTCACGAATCGGTATTTACCCAGTTTCTGGAATGTCCCCTCGAAGCCGTATCCCGAGTTGATCACAAACAACCCCACCAGGCTGATCAACACAAGATGTCCCAGCTCCCGCGGCCAGGGCCTGCTTTCGATACCCGCTTTTGTTCGGGCTGCCCGCCAGACAACCCACACCGCCGGCCAAACCGCGAACAGGATGATCCACGTGAGCTTTGAGAGGTTGGCCAGTCCGAGCAGGGCGCCGGTTACCACAGCGCGGGCCGCCTCCGGCCTGTTGAGCCAACGCCAAAAAGCCCACGAAGCCCCCACCGCCAGCGCGCCTGCTGCCGCGTCCGGGTTGAGCTGCCACCCGTGGCCCAGAACGTTGGGCGAAAAGCACCACAGCAGCAAGGCGATCAATCCGGACCACGCTCCGTACAGCTCGCTGGCCCAGCGCCAGCAAGCCCAGGCGCCAAACAACATGAAAGGGATGCACGCCCAGCGCCCGGCAGTCACCAGCCAGCAGGCTCTGGAGGGATGAGAGCGCACCCACTGGTCGCCCAAGGCGTGCTCCGGGCGCACAACACCCGGCTGGTTACAAAGGAGCAGATCGAGCTCGGTTCCCGAGGCCAGGGCGGGAAGCGACGCCGCCAAACGGACCAGCGGCGGATTGACACGATAGGCGGCGAACCTGCCCGTGGTCCAATGGGTCAGCCCCGAAGCCACGTGCGCTGGCTCCTGGACCGTCGGGCTATGTGATCGAGCCGCCCACATCAACAGCAGAGCGTGGACCAACAGTGCCACGCCTGACAGCCATAAGAGGTGTCTGTTCATCGTTGGCCATAGGCCGTATCGGTCGCTGGGGTTTCAGGCAGTTCCCAAAGGAAATGGCTCGGGCGCCCCTCTGGCGCCGCCGGATACCGAACCACGGTCGCCAGGTACCGCCGGTCCGGCGAAAAAGCACCGGGGAAAACTTCACACGCCCCGGGATGCAAGAGTTGGCATACTACGGCCCCGGTGCGCGTGTCCCAGATGGCCATCACCCGCCCCACTGACCCGGACAAAGCGGCCAGGTCCGGCCCGGCCGGTACGCTGGCCGCCAACAGCCGCCCGTCTGCGGAAAAGGCATACTGCCGGCGCGCCGAAACCCGGGCCACACGGCACACCGCGCCTCTCTGGCCCGATCGCATGTCGAGCACGGTGACCAGGCCCGCGGTGTTCACGGCCGCCAAAAGGCGACCACCGGCCTCAAATCGCACCAGTTCGCTGCCTATGTCGCGTTTGAACACACCCGCCAACGTGGAGCGCAAAGGACGCAGCTGGCCGCTGTCAGGCACCGCATCCCACGACGCCACCTTGATCGCCTCGCGCGTCCGCTGCAAATGCAGGTACACCAACCACAACTGGCGCCCGTCTGGTGAAAAGGCAATGTCCGTCGGAAAAACGCTTCCGGCTTGCTTCCAACTCGCGATCGCCACCTGTTGTACAGCTGGCAAGCTCAGTACGTGGATTTCCAGTAAGTGGATTTGTGGTTCGCCGGTGCGCGCCGGAGAATAGATCGGCCGTGTGGCCCAAGCCAGGGCTGTGCTGTCGGGGGAAAAGGCCAAGAAGACCTTTGTCCACCGATTGGTCTGTTCCCCTGCGTGTTGCCCCGCATGGTCGCCCTTCAATCCCCCTGGCGTGGGCGGCGAAAGTTCGACCGGGCGCAGGCCCTGCCACCGATCGAGCAGCCTCCACAGGTGGATCTGGCCGTAAACGTCCCCCGAAGCAAGCCACTTGCCATCCGGAGAGAATTCCAGCTCCCACACCCTGCCCTCATGGCCGGAAACGTTGGCCAACAGCCGCCGGGAGGCCACGTCCCAAACGTCCAGCTCGCTTCCGCGGCTGGCCACCAGCACGGAGCTGTCGGGCGAGAACGCCATGTACGACGGAGGATGTCCCGGCGGCGAGTACTCTACACCACTCCCCGGTAACGGGACGAGTTTCTGCGGCCACGCCGTCAAGACCGTCCCCGCTACGATCCAACCCGTGATGACCAACAGGCGAGGCGACATTCGTTTCCCCTTCCCTCAGGAA
>DQVB01000637.1 GCA_015661985.1 Planctomycetota bacterium
AAATAACTGACTTTGCGCCAAGCAATTAGATGCGTTCAGAGGCTCAAGAATTCCCGAAAAATGGATAATCCGGGTTAGCCGTCCTGTCGATTCCTGTCGGTACCGGCTATGCCGTGCGCGCAGGGGGAGCGGCGGGCAGTGAGTGGACCAGAAGGGTTTGTGCGCAGCGGTAGCGGGGGTCGGTTCGGCGCGGCGCGCGCAGCTGGTGGCGCACAGGGCGGTGGTGGTCGGCGTAGAGCCGGTCGGCATGGTAGGCCGCGGAGAATCTCCAGAGCATGCGGACAAAGTTGGTTTGGCCGCGGAGCAGGCAACCCACGGCGATGCCGGCGGCCCCTTTCAAAGCGCGGAGGCCCATGTGTTTGCGAGCCAAGACGGATTGGGTGAGCACCAGTTCCCGGTAGAACTCGTGCAAAGGAAGGGCTGTAGGCAGCACAGCGTGCTGGACGTCGAACAGCCGGTAATCCAGCGTGGTTACCCGATGCGACTCGCGGCCCCAGATTTCCGTCCCCGGGTACGGCGTCTTAACCGTCAGGTGGACGATCTCCGGCACGGCCATGGCCCACTGCCGCAGGCGCTCGAACTGGCCCCGGTCCCAGGTGGGCTCGGCGATGATGTTGACAGCTACATGGATGCCCAGCTTCCGGGCCACATGGAGAGCCTCGGCGTGCGCCGCGGTGGTGCTGTGTTTGCGGAAATCTTTCAGGCTCCGGTCGTCCAGGGCTTCGATTCCCAGAAACATGTACTTCAGCCCCAGATCCTTCCAGCGGGCGAAGACGGGGCGGTTCCGCAAGAGCACGTCGGCCCTCGTCTCCAGGTACCATCCTTTGCGGATTCCCGCCCGCTGGACGGCTTCCGCAACCGCCATGCCATGGTCCGGGTCGACGAACGCGACGTCGTCGGTGATGTAGACGTTCGGTTCAGGGATGGTTCGTAGCTGGTCCACGGCCGCTTCGGGCGAGACTTTGCGGTAGGTGCGGCTATAGAAAGTCCAGGCGCTACAAAAGGCGCACTGCCAAGGGCACCCGCGGGACAGCTCGATCGAAGCGCACGGATCGAGCGGGCCGAGGAAATATCGGCGGCGGCGGCGGAGCAGATCTCGGGCCGGGCGAAACCGGTCGGGGCTGGCCAACAACGTAGGCGGCGGTCCGGCGCCGCGCCGGGTCACCACGCCTGGCACCTGCTCGAGGGTTCCGTCCTCGAGGGCGGCCAGCAGCAGCGGCCCACCGACCTCGCCTTCACCTCGCAACGCGCAGTCCACCGCCCCGGCACTTTGCCCCACCACCTCCTCGGCGATAAACGATACACTGTGTCCGCCCACGAAAACGAAGCAACCAGGCTGCAATTGCTTGCTCTTCTGGGCCAGATCCAACACCTCGGGAACGTTGGCCAAGTAGTTCAGGCAAAAACCGATCGCCTCGGGCTGCCACGACTGGACCAGTCGGAAATAGTCGCGATGCCGGAAAATCTGCAGGTCGATCAGCTGCACGGCATGGCCAGCACGGCGGAGTGCGTCGGCCACCAGTTCCAACCCCAAAGGCTCCAGGCGGAGAAAGACCCGGTTGTACATCAGGGGGCCTGGATGAACGAGTAGTACCTTCATGTTGCTTTACTTGACAGGCCGCGGGATGGGTCCACCACGGATATTGATACGCCCCCGGGGAACCGGATATCCCTATGGAGGCGGCAACCCTGGATGGCCAGTCTACCGCCCGGGGCGGGATAGGGGCAATGCGAAAAAGAGGCCTTTCCCGGCGCCAAGCAAGGGGCTGAGCCTGCCACCGTCACGTTGCCGCCGGTTCCCATCGTGCGAGCCGCACACAGCCCCGGTCAAACTCGGCCGCTTCGCCCCTTAAGACGCCTGTCGCGCCGCGGAGCGGCCACAGCGGCGGCTCCGAGGCCGGTGCCTGTCGCGTCCTCGCCACGATTTCGGCCGGAATCGCCAGCTCCGTCCTCCCAACCGACCTGAATATCCCAGTTGCTCAGCGCCCGTAGTGTGGTCTGGCTCTGCGAGCCGAGCGCATTGCGTTTGTGGGGTTTGTGGGCGCACCAAAACCCGGCTCGGGAGAGCCGTGCCACCATCCGGTGTTCCGCCGGGCAAGTGCTGTCACCGAAACAGGTTGCCTGCGGAAACGGAGACAAGCGGCATTGTCCGGCGAGATCATTCCCGCCGCACTGGTGGAAGAAGCAGACCCCTGGCAGAGGGCCTCTTTTTCGTATTGACGCGTCGACAGGTTATTGCAACACTTCGGCCCTCGGGAAATCTGGAAAACATCGGTGCCGCGGGCCCTGCTCATGGGTTTGGCCCCTAGCATTTGACAAGGAGGTCAGCTTGATGCGATGCCGTTGGGCTCTTGTAGGGTTGTTGTCCTTGGCCACCAGCGTGTGGGTCGGGTGTGGAGCCCCGCAGGGTGGCGGCGAGGCCGAATCCTCCGCCGCTGCGTCAGGGGACACGGAGGACCAGGCCAAGCTGGAGCCGCCGGCGGAGGCCGTCGCTCGGTTCCTGGATGCCGTACGTCGAGGGGACGACAAGGCGGCTACAGCCATGTTCACCCCGCTGGCTCGCCAACGGGCCGACGAAATCGGGTTGGCCGTAGCTCCGCGGGGCAGCGACACAGCCACCTTCGAGGTGGGCAAGGTCGAGTACGTCTCTGGGGACGTGGCCCACGTGGACAGTACTTGGTCCGATCTGGCTGAGGACGGCCACCGCCATACGGACCACATCCGGTGGATCGTCCACAAAGTACCGGAAGGTTGGCGCGTGGGCGGGATGACGGCCGAAGTTTTCCCGGACCAGCCGCCTTTGGCCTTGGACTTCGAGAACCCTGAGGAGATGCTCAAAAAGCTGGAAGCGTTCCGTGACGAGATGGCGCGCCGCAGCCAAGCCGACGAGCCGCTCCAGGCCCAGCGGCCCAAGCCTTCCCAAGACAGCTTCCGCCGCTGAGGGGCTGCTGGGCCAGCTCCGCCCGTCTTGACGCCCTCGGGACCAGAGCTGGCCGGACCCGCCGGGCCAACCGCGGCGGAGTCCGGCCGGACGAGGGAAAGGTGGTGTCCATGGGCGATCGCACGGACCTCGCTGCGTCGGGAAGCGAGCCGGCCGACGCGTTTCACGCCACTTGGGCCCAGAACGTGATCACCGAGGCGCTGAATCGGATGCGAGTCGAAGGTGAATGATCCGGGCGCGCCGACGTGTGGGGCGTCTTCGACTGCCGCGTTGCGCGTCCCGTCCTGCACGGGGAGAAGCCTGTCGAATACGGCGATCTGGTGCAGCGGTTCGGGTTCCGTTCGCCCTTGCAGGCTTCCAACGCGCTGGTGACCGCCGAGCGGATGTACGGGCGGATGCTGCGCGCCGTGATCGGTGAGTATGCCGAGGGCGAAGAGGAGATCGAAGCGGAGATCGCCGAGTTGCGCACGATCCTGGCCCCGTGTCATGGCTAGCTGTCATGGCTAGCCCGCACGGACGCGGGGCTTCGCTTTGGGTTGCGGTGGGCGGTGTGCCAGCCGTGGCTCGACGATCAGTGGCGCACGCCGCTGGATGCCGGATTGGAAAAACTGGGGGCGGACGACTTGTCGTCCTGGATCCCCTTCGGCCGGTTCCACAGGGTTGGGGCCGACCCCGCTCCCACCCGGGCATCTCTTCCCGCCCTGATCAACACGGCCGCGGATGCCTCCGCCTGCCGTCGGAAGCCGGAGACCGCGGTGAGATCGATCCGTGGGGAAGGGTTTCGTCCCGAGCGGGGACTGCCTGCGGCCATGCAGCCGGGCTCAAAAGACGCGGCACGTAGCCCCGCCATCGACGACCAGACAGGTACCGGTGACGTAGCTTCCGGCCTCGGAGGCCAGAAGCAGGGCCGGGCCCACTAGTTCATCGGGGCGAGCCCAGCGCCCCACGGCCGTGCGCGCGGCCAGCGCGTCTTGTTGCTCCTTGCTCAGGATCGACATGGGCATCTCCGTGGCGATCGGCCCGGGGGCGATGCAGTTGACGGTGATGCCGAAGGGCCCCAGATCCAAGGCCGAAGCCCGGCACATGCCGATCAAGGCCGCCTTGGTGGCTGAATAGGCGTTGCGCGCCGGCGTGCTGGCCAGTGCCATGATGGACGAAATATGAATGACTCGACCCCAGCGGCGCTGTTTCATCCCGGGGACCACGGCCCGCGTGAGGGCCATGCAGCTGGTGAGGTTCAGCTCGACCAGGAAGTCCCAATCTTCGTCACGGATCTCGTCGATCGCCTGGGGGATGTTCCAACCGGCGTTGTTGACCAGGATATCGACCTTGCCCATTTCGGAGGTGGCCGCCTCGGCCAAGCGCGTCACGTCATCGCGCCGGGACATGTCGGCCACCAGGCAGCCTGCGCGCACCCCGCTTTGCTCCCGGATCTGGCGGGCCGCCTTCTCCAGCGTTTCCCCCGTGCGCCCACAGAGGAACACGTCGGCGCCGGCCTGGGCCAGCCCGCCGGCAATGGCCCGTCCGATCCCACGACTGCCTCCTGTCACCAAGGCCACTCGCCCAGAAAGGTCAAAAAGGTTCGCCTTCATTCTCGTTTCTCACTACACATCTTGGGTTCCCGTTGAGCCGCACGACGCGGGTCGACGACGGACACCTGCAGGGGCGGGAGCAAGGGCTCCGGTGGTCAGTCGGCCGTGAGCTGCTCGCACACCAGGTCGCCCACCTCCGTGGTGCTGTAGCCCATCCTCCCCGCCGCTTGGCTTTTCATCTTGGTTCCCGTAACGATCTGGATGGCCTTCATGATCCGGCCCGCTGCGGCCGGATAGCCGGCGTGTTCCAGCAGCATGGCCGTGGCGCTGATGGCGGCGATAGGATTGATCACACCTCGGCCGGTGTACTTCGGCGCGCTTCCGCCCATCGGTTCAAACATGCTCGTCCCGCCCGGCTCGGGGTTGATGTTTCCCCCAGCGGCCACCCCCATCCCGCCTTGGATGATCCCGCCCAGGTCCGTAATGATGTCGCCGAACATGTTCGTGGTGACAATCACGTCGTAGTATTCCGGGTTCTTGACCATCCACATGCAGCAGGCGTCGACGTGGTTATAGTCCGCCTCGATGTCCGGGTACTCCCGGGCCACCTCCTGGAAGGCGCGCCACCAGAGGTCATGGCCATAGGTGAGCACGTTGGTCTTGGCCACCAGCGTCAGTCGCTTTTTGCGGTTCCGTCTGCGGGTGTATTCGAAGGCCCAGCGAATGCAGCGTTCGCACCCTTTGCGGGTGTAGATGGCCGTTTGCACGGCCACTTCGTCCGGCGTGCCTTTCTTCAGAAAGCCGCCCATCCCGCAGTACAAATCTTCGGTGTTCTCGCGCACCACCACGAAGTCGATGTCCTCGGGCCCCTTGCCGGCCAGCGGCGTTTCCACGCCTGGGAAGAGTTTCACCGGGCGCAAGTTGATGTACTGGTCGAAGCGGAAGCGGATCTCCAGCAACAGGCCGCGTTCCAGGATGCCGGGAGCCACTTCGGGATGGCCGATGGCTCCCAGCAGGATGGCATCGAAGGTGGCCAGCTCCTCCAGGGCCCCTTCCGGCAACACCTCGCCGGTGGCCAAATACCGGTCGCCCCCGTAGTCGAACTCCTTCAACTCGTAGTCGATCCCCTCGAGGGCCGCCACGGCCTTGAGGACCTTCACCCCTTCGCGGGCCACTTCCGGCCCCGTGCCGTCGCCGCCGATCACGGCGATCCTCAATCTGCCGTTTGCACTCACCGCCTGACCTTCCTCCACTTGCCTGTCACCGCCTGCCGCCGTCCCCGACCGTCGGAGCGTGCCACTCGAAACCGAGTCCACGCTCACTGGCCCGGCCACAACGGGCCGGCGGTATGAGCCGGATAGAACGCACTCAAAGTGGCGGGCGATTCTACCAGCCGCACGCTCGGTTCACAAGCCGCCCGGCGCGGCGGTCGACCCAGAGCCCACATCCCGCGCCCCGCGGCCTGGGCCTCCGCTTCGGCACGCTGAAAACGTCTCTTCATCGATTGCGAATAGTGATACTCGAGCCGCGCCCTTGCCAACCCCTCGCGCAAAAGCTCTTCGTTCAATAGCCGATCGCCAATCCAAACGTAGGCCAGGAACCGGCCATACTTGTCCAGCCGTTCGCGGTCGAACTGCAGGCGCACTACGCCGCCGTTGTCACGAACCGAACGCCGTACGTATCCCGTGGCCTCCGCGGCCAATCGGCGTTGCTGCTGCTGTTCGGCATTCCATTCGGGACAATCCACGCCGATCAACCGCACCTTGGCACGATTGGCCAAGAGGAGCGTATCCCCGTCGATCACCCGAGCCACGCGGTACGTGCCTTCAGCCAGTGTCTCGGGTAAATCCGGCAGCCGGGCGGTTTGCCACCAGCGGTAGGCAACCCAAGCGATCAATACGAGGAGGATCACCAGCGACCGGATCCTCCGGCGCGTGAGGCGGGGGCTTCGCAGGGAACGGCGCGGTCCCGTCATGGGGCGGTTGTCCGTCGGCCAAGGCGATCGGCCGTCTCAAACTGGACCGGCCAACAAAAGGATTTGCTCATCGCCGCGGGACGAGATCGGCGGGCACCATAAGAGCCGGCCCCTGTGGGTTTCCGCTGGAACCATCAGTTCTCGCTGATGAAATCGAGCATCTGGGGGGCGTCACGACCCAACGGATTCTTCACAAACTTGCGACGACACTCAGGACAGAGGTCAAAGCGCATCCGCTGGTAGACGTCATCGCTGATCTGATCACAGTC
>DQVB01000299.1 GCA_015661985.1 Planctomycetota bacterium
CCCAGGGCATCCGGCGCCCCGCCGCGCCACAGGACGATCGGCCTGGGCGACGGACTTCCCCCGCCCGGCACACACGAGCCGCCCCCGCGGCCACTGCCAGGGCCATCGCCGCCACGTTTGCACACATCGTCCATCGTCTGGTCATGATCCACTCCCCACTGCCTTGATCCGCTGGAGGGCCGCGGCCAGCGGATCGGTGGACGTCCAGACAGCTCTTGTCCTTCTCATGCCGCCGCAACCGCGTCGACTGCAGTGTGTCCGCACGGTCCAGCGGGGATTGGTTGGGCGGCGTTCACAGGCATCGCAGGCTGCTGCCGCCTTCTCCGCGAGGCCGGCCCCCCCCAATCGTTCCTCCGTTATGCCACCATGTCCGGGTCAAGGGACGTCACCAACGGTTCGACGGAAAACCGCCGCGTAAGCATCGCGGCCCGCTGCAGACGGAGCGCGTCCAGGGAGGCCGGTGGAACAGGAGAAAGGCATTGATCGCGCAGCCGGCCGCCAGAACTTGACGCAGAGATATGCGTGGTCCTGGGGAAGTTCGCGGGTTTTTTCGCAAATGGTTATGAGCGAGGAGGCGATCGCAGAGTCACACTGATTCATCGGACGAATCCACACGCGTGCAGTTGCGTACCTGGGCGAGAACCGACTCGCGCTGCGCAGGCATACGCGTACCGACCTTTCCGCCCCCAACGGATAAATTGCGACCGAGCCACTGCATGGCAACCCGCAGCGGCGTTTACGGGACGCAAGGCGTCCACCGAACGGCTTAGCATCACCTGCGGGCGGAGCCCGTCAGGTGCATGCCGTTGTCAGGCGCCGCTCTTATGCTCTCGCCCATGCCTCCGACAACACTTCCGCTTGCTCCAAAACGGTCTGTGTGGCCTTCTCCTGCTTGTCCGGCGGGTAGCCGTGCTTGCGGAGAATACGCTTCACGAGCACACGCAGCCTGGCCCGCACATTCTCACGGACCGTCCAATCGATCGTCACGTTGTTGCGCACCGTCTCGACGAGTTCCCTGGCGATGCCGCGAAGCGTCTCATCGCCGAGAACCTGGACGGCGCTGTCGTTCGTCTCCAACGCGTCGTAAAAGGCCACCTCTTCATCGGTGAGGCCCAACTGCTCACCTCGGGCGTCCGCCTCCCTCATCTCGTTGGCAAGCTGGATCAGCTCCTCGATGACCTGTGCCGCCTCGATGGCGCGGTTCTGGTAGCGCCGGATGGTCTGTTCCAGCATCTCGGCGAAGGATCGGGCCTGGACGATGTTCTTTCGACGCCTCGTCTTGATCTCCCCGTGGAGCAGCTTTTGAAGGAGCTCCACGGCCAGGTTCCGTTGCGGCATGTCCCGCACTTCGGCCAGGAACTCCTCGGAAAGGATCGAGATGTCGGGTTTCTTCAAGCCCGCCGCCGCAAAGATGTCCACCACGCCCTCGGGGGCCACCGCCCTGGAGACGATCTGGCGCACGGCGTGGTCGAGTTCCTCCTCCGGTTTCGCCTCACCCGGGGCGCGCTTGGCCAGCACGGAACGGACCGCCTGGAAGAAAGCCACGTCATCCCTGATCCGCAGCGCCTCGTCATGCGGCACGGCCAAGGCGAAGGCCCGGGAGAGCTCCCGAACCACCCGGAGCAACCGGTCCTTCCCATCTTCCTGGGCGAGGATGTGCTCTTGCGCAGCGGGCAAGAGCTGGAGGCGTTCCTCTGGCGAGCCGGCCACCCACTTCGACCAGTCGAATCCGTGGAAGAGTCCGCAGCAGACCTCGTATTTCTCCAGCATCACCGCCACGGCCTCGTCCTGATCGATCGCGGTGCGGCCCGTTCCGCCACTGTCCGTGTAGGTCGCCAGCGCCTGCCTGAGCTCATGGGCCAGGCCCAGGTAGTCGACCACGAGGCCCCCGGGCTTGTCGCGGAACACCCGGTTCACGCGCGCGATGGCCTGCATCAAGCCATGGGCGCGCATCGGCTTGTCCAGGTACATGGTGTGCAGCGGGGGGGCGTCAAACCCGGTCAGCCACATGTCGCGCACCAGCACCATCTTGAGCGGGTCCTGCGGGTCGCGGAAACGATTCGCCAGGGCCTCGCGGCGCGGCTTGTTGCGGATGTGGGGTTGCCAGTCGGTCGGGTCGGACGCGGACCCGGTCATGACGACCTTGATCCCTCCAGCCTCGTCGCTCTCCTCGTGCCACGCCGGCCGCAGAGCCACGATCTCCCGGTAGAGCTCCACGCAGATCCGCCGGCTCATGCAAACCACCAGGGCCTTGCCGTCCATGGCCTCCAGGCGCCGTTCGAAGTGTTCGACGATGTCCCGCGCCACGAGCCTCAGGCGTTTCTCGGAGCCGACGATCGCCTCCAGCTGCGCCCACTTCGTCTTGAGCCGCTCCTTGCGCTCGACCTCCTCGCCCTCGGTCACCTCCTCGAACTCGGGGTCGATTCTGGGCTTCTCCGCTTCGTCCAGCTCCAGTTTGGCCAGCCGGCTCTCATAGTAGATGGGCACCGTGGCGCCGTCCTCGACGGCGCGCTGGATGTCGTAGACGCTGATGTAGTCACCGAAGACCGCCCGGGTGTTCTTGTCGGTCAGCTCGATCGGCGTTCCGGTGAAGCCGATGAACGAGGCATTGGGCAGCGCGTCGCGCATGTGGCGCGCGAAGCCGTCGATGAAGTCGTACTGGCTGCGGTGGGCCTCGTCGGCGATCACGACGATGTTGCGCCGATCGGAGAGCCTCGGGTGCCGGTCGCCCTTCTCCTCGGGGAAGAACTTCTGGATGGTGGTGAAGACGACGCCCCCGGCCTCGACGGAGAGCTTCTCCCGCAAATCCGCTCGGCTCTCGGCCTGCACCGGCGGCTGACGCAGCAGATCCCGGCAGCGGGAGAACGTGCCGAAGAGCTGGTCGTCCAGGTCGTTGCGGTCCGTGATGACGACCAGCGTCGGATTCTCCATCTCGGGCTGGCGGATCACCCGTCCCGCATAGAACGCCATGGTGAGGCTCTTGCCCGAGCCCTGGGTGTGCCAGATGACGCCGACGCGTCGGTCGCCGGGCTGGCCGCCGGGTTGTCGCCCGGTCTCATACCCCCCGCGCTCCTCTGCGACGCCCCCGACCCCCGCCTGCAACCGCGCCGCCCGGAGCGTCTCGGCCACGGCGAACCGCACGGCGTGGAACTGGTGATAGCCTGCCATCTTCTTGGCGAGTTTGCCGCCACCTCCTGCCTGTCCGGCAGACAGGTCGTCTTCGAAGACGATGAAGTCGCGCACCAGTTCCAGGAAGCGCCCGCGGTCGCAGACGCCCTTGAGCAGGACCTCCAGTTGAGCGCTGCCCTTGTTCTCCACCCGTTCGCCTGCAATGGTACGCCACGGCTTGAACCACTCCCTGCCCGCCGTGAGCGTGCCGATCCTGGCCTCGACGCCGTCGGAGACGACCAGGATCTCGTTGAAGGCGAAGAGCGACGGAATCTCCGCCTTGTAGGTTTGGAGCTGGCCCCAGGCCGTCCAGATGGTGGCGTCCTCGTCGGCTGGGTTCTTGAGCTCGATCACCCCGAGCGGCAGGCCGTTGGCGAACAGGACGATGTCGGGACGCCGGGTTGGGGCAGGTTTGGAGCCTGCCCTTACGTGCGACACCGTGAACTGGTTGACCGCCAGCCAATCGTTGTTCTCGGGGTCGTCGAAGTCCACCGCGCGGGCCTGCGCCCCGCGGATGCCGCCGTCGTCTGTGCGGTACTCCACCGTCACGCCTTCTACCAGCATGCGGTGGAAGGCCCGGTTGCGGGCCTCGAGCGTCGGCCCTTCCGGCCGGGTGATGCGGCGGAAGGCGTCCTCGAGCGCTTCGGCGGGCAGGTCTGGATTGAGGAGCGCCAGGGCCTGGCGCAGACGATCTTCCAGGACCACCTGGGCGTAATCGCCACGCGCCGGACGCGGCCCGTCCGGCGCGATCTCCGGCCCGTGCTCGATCCGCCAGCCAAGGGATTCCAGCCAGGTGAGGGCAGCGGATTCGACTTCGGATTCGGTCAAACGCGTCATGTCTTCACCCAGTGTTCGACCGGCCTCAGGAGAAACTCTTCGACCGGGATGCCATCCCCACCGACAAGCAGCGTACGCTTGGGCTTGAAGGCCTTCGCGAAGGCGGCAATCCCCGGCAAGCACTCGCCCACCCGCCCGCTCTTGACCTCGATCGCCGTCAGCATCCGGCCGGACTTCACTACAAAGTCCACCTCACGGTTGCGCTCGCGCCAGTAGAACACCTCGCACACGCCCGCCGCCGCCGCGTTCGCCAGGTGGGCGCCCACGGCCGACTCCACCAGGCGGCCCCAGAACTCATGGTCACCGCGCGCCTCGGCCGGCGTGAGGCCGGACTGCGCGCTCACCAGCGCCGTGTTCATCACCTGCAACTTCGGGCTCGAGCCACGACTGCGTACCATCTGGCCGGCGTACTTGGGAAGCCCGGTGAGCATGCCGGCGGCGCCGAGCAAGTCGAGGTAATGGGCCAGCGTGGTGGTGTTGCCCGCATCCTGGAGCTGCCCGACCATCTTCGTATACGAGAGCACCTGTCCGGAGTAGCGGCACCCCAAATCGAAGAGCCGCCTGAGCAGCGCCGGCTTGTCCACCCGTGTGAGGAGCAGAACGTCGCGCGCGATGGTGGTCTCGATCAGCGCGTCTCGGATGTAGCGCACCCAGCGCGCCGGGTCCTCGGCCAGCGGCGCCGCCCCAGGATAGCCCCCGAAGAACAGGTATTCCTCCAGCGAAAAGCCGAAGGCGGCCCGCATCTCGCCCAGGGGCCAGTGCGGCAGATGCAGCACCTCGAAGCGGCCCGCAAGGCTCTCCGACAAGCCGCGCTGGATGAGGAGCGGCGCCGAGCCGAGCAGCACCACCTTGAGCGGGCGCTTCTTGCGCGTATCCTCATCCCACAGCCGCTTGACCGACTCGGCCCACCCCGTGGCCTTCTGCACCTCGTCGAGTACGAGGACCGCCCCGGCGCGACCCAGCGCAAGCCGCGCCGCCTCCCACTGCTGGGCGATCCACTCCGGCCCTCGCAGCGTGGGCTCGTCGGCGCTGGCGAAGACGACCGGGACCCGTACGCCCTCGACCACCTGCTCTACCAGCGTGGTCTTGCCGACCTGCCTGGGCCCGGCCACGACCTGGATGAACCGCCGGGGCTCCGCCAGGCGGCGAGCGAGGACCGCGGCGTGAGGGCGCTGGTAGCTTGTCGACAATTTACTCATCATATCGAGTATTTTTACTCAGCGAAGTGAGTAATATCAAGCCTGAGCACCACGTGTGACGCACGTCCCTCCGGGCGGCCGATCCAGGTTCAGCCGCGCCAGCCCATCCCGCAACCTCTGCGCCAACACCACCTCGCGGTAGTCCTGCCGCTCGGCGAAAAGCCCGTCCGGCGCGATCTCCGGCCCGTGCTCGATCCGCCCGTCGAGGCTCTCCAGCCACGCGAGGGCGGCCTGCTCGACGGTGGATTGGGTCAGACGCGCCATGGTTCGTCCTTCGGACGGGGCATGGTATGCCGTATCCTGACGTTTGGGTTTTCTCTGTCCAGTTCCCATTGCAACGGGTTGTTGGCGATGTATTCTCGGATACGCTCCAGGGATCGTTCATCCCGTATGACATGTTCATAATAGTTCCGTTGCCAGACGGGCAGGCCCGGCGTCTGACGGCGTGCGTTGATGCGGCGTGAGGAAAACGTCTTGAATTGACGGACGATTTCCGGCAATCCATGCCGATTCGGCACACGCGTCGTAGGGGCGGGTTCGGAACCCGCCCCTACGGTATTGCCACCGCGATCGGTTATCGTGATGATGCCGTGCACGTGATTCGGCATGATGACGAACGCATCCAGAACGATGCCGCCCACATGATTCGGCAGATCCAGCCACGTCCGCTGAACGATGATTCCCAATTCGTTCAACCGCATTTCGCCGTCCACGATGTCGCCGAACAGACATTCACGATTCCGCGTGCAGATCGTGACGAAATAGGCCCCGGCCTGCGAATAATCGTAACCCTTCAGGCGAATCGAGCGACGGTTCCGTCGGGGCGACAAATCTTTCGCCCGGAGATCATCCTGCATCAGACACACCTCCCTGCCTGTGCGTCGCCTGTCTGCCCGACAGGCAGGCCCGCAGACAGGCGGCAGGCAGGCGGGGCGATCTCCGGCCCGTGCTCGATCTGCCAGCCAAGGGATTCCAGCCAGGTGAGGGCGGCCTGCTTGACGGTGGATTCGGTGAAGGTCCGCTCGGTCATCGACCGCTTGCCTTTCGCTTTGCCCAGATCTCCTCGGCAGTCTCTTTCTTCAGCGCTTCCCTGATTGCATCCAGGGCCTTTTGGGAATAGCGCTTGAATCGCGAC
>DQVB01000488.1 GCA_015661985.1 Planctomycetota bacterium
CAGACCAACTGCCGCATGTGAGGCAGTGTACAACAGCCTGTACAAAACTTGACTCAAATGCAACAACTTTGTCCCTATAACCATAAGTAACCTAACCTGGGACAGGCTTCCCAGCCTGTGGCCACCACCAAAAAAATGATCGCACGCCGCACACCTGTGCAAGCAGTCAGACTCCATTGTCCCCCCGCTGCCCGGGCCTTGAAGCGGGGCTGCGAGATCCGGAAAACGGGCCGCTCCGCAGCGCCGCACCGGCGTCAAAACCAGATCTGGATGCCACCGATCAGGCCGTTGAACGTCGAGGCGTCCACGTCGAGATACTCGTAGCCGGTGTAGAATTCCACCCCGCGAAGCACCACACCTGCGGTGAAGCGAATGCGGAACAGCTCGCCTCGACCCAGCGTGCCCCAGTCCAGGTCGCCCGAGAAAACCCAAGGGCGGCGCGGAAAGATATCTACGCCATAAGTGAAGTTGAAGCCGAAGTCGGTCCCTTGGGGGTCGTCCAGCCAATTGAAGCCCACACCCGTGCGAAACTCTGCGCGCTCGTCCTGAGCGAAACGAAGCACCACGTTGAAATCCCCCAACCCGAGCTGGTCCCGCTCCCTGGAGGACAACACCTCCTCAAAGTAGCTCATCTCGGTGTCCAGGCCCCACCGCGAAGCCGTGCTCAACAGGAGCCGCCCGCCGAGCCGTTCCACGCTGTCCATGTCGCCCGCATATTCGGCCCGCAAACGTCCAGACCAGCGGCGCGGCCGAGCCGGCCACGGGTTCAGAAGCGCCTGGCGCATCTCGGGCGGAAAGTCCAACGCACACGGCCGGGCGTCGGCCTCTTTGGGACCGATCATCATGTAGCCGGGCACACCCTCATAGGGATAATGCGGAAAGAAGCCACCCGACGAGTAGTCGTCGCCCAGCAGCTTGGGCGGGCCCCACCATGGCGAGGTGGCCAGACACGTTCCGATCACAACCCCCCCAAGGAGAAACTGGCCCGAGAGCCCATCATCGTCATCCTCCCCGTCTTCATAGTAGTAGTGACGGTGGCGATGCTCGACCACCACCTTCTTCTCAGGCTCTTCCCATTCGGAACCCTTTTCTTCGGCAGGCTGGGATGAGGAGGCAAGCCGAGGAAACCGCACCGCTTGGCGAAGCCCCTCAAGGAACCCCTTTCCCAGAGCAGGCTGTCCCACTACCAGTGCGCTGGACACAGCAAGGGCAGCCGTCAAGCGGAAAGAGCCAGGATCTCGGGATCCCACCGGTTGCACTCCCGATTGGGGTGTTCTCCTCGCAGCCGCCGTACCCGCAGCGACGGCCGATTCGGGCTGGAATTGAGGGGGCCGAGCATACGCCCCGGCGGGAGGGTGTGTCAACACGGCTTGGCCGATGTGCGTGCCGGGTACCCGTTCACGGGCTGGGAGCGGGTACCTCTGCGCCCGGGGTTTTCGCTTGTCGCTGTCGCAAAACCGGGCCCGGGAGAGCCAGGCTACCCGGCTCCGGAGATCCGGGCTACGATAGGCATGCGATTGGGGAAGCGTTCGATTGGGGAAGCGTTTCGCGCGACGAAAAACGGGAGACCCGAGCTGAGAGGGGGCGTTGGCGATGCTGAGGTTCGACACGCATTGGGTTTGGCAAGTGTGCTGCGCAGCGGCGGTGGCTCTAAGCCTCCTGGTGGCGCGGCCGGAGGCGGGAGCCGGCCACCGGGAAGCTCCCGGAGGGTTGGAAGTCACCCATCTGGGAGCGGGCTTGCCGGGCAACGTAGAGATCCCCACGCTGGGCACGGACGACGGGCGCGTGATCTACTGCGTCTATTCGAACAACACGGATTCGATATGGATCCAAGCCACCCGGGACGCTGGCCGCACCTGGTCGAAGCCGGTCAGGGTGATGGGGCTGCCCTGCCCGCGTTACATCACAGACGCAAACATCCTGGTGGACGGCCAGCGGCTGACCGTTTTCGCCACTCACGTCCTGGAGTTGGCCAACGAGCGTGAGCAGCGTGGCCGGTTCGGCCGCAGTGTGTTTCAGGTGGCCGTCAGTGAAGATGGCGGCACGAGCTGGTCGGAGCCGCAGCCGTTGCCGGTGGACCGGAAGTATGTCGTGGGCTGCATCCACGCGCCGGTGTGGCTGGATGGGGACTCGGTGGTCATGGGCTACTCGTGGGACGTACCGGCTGAGCAAAAGAGGCCGGCGTCGTCCGAGGGTGGCATGTACTTGAAGTCGGGAGTGCTCATCTCCCACGATCGGGGACGGACGTGGGTGCGGGGCGCCGATATCGAGGTGAAGAAGCATCCGATCGGCGCCGACGAGCCGGCCATCGTCCGTCTCACAAACGGCGATCTGTTCTGCGTGGTGCGGACGAGCGATCCACGTCCTTACGAGACGCGCAGCCGCGACGGCGGTCTCAGCTGGGATCCTCCCCGGCCGAGCCGGTTCTTCGGATACAATTCCCCCGCGGCGCTGTTGCGGTTGCGTGACGGGACCATCGTCCGCGCGTGGGACAACAGCCCAGTGCTGTAAACATCTTGGGATTGCGTAACTGCTTGATAGTTTGTATGTTCCGGCCATGGTTGGGGGGCAGCGGTTGGAACGGATTCTGCGGATGGAGGAGTACGACATGGACGGTCCTTGCCCGGA
>DQVB01000136.1 GCA_015661985.1 Planctomycetota bacterium
CAACCCGCTCGGGCATCCTCGCAGAAACAGACGTCCCTCTATCACGACCCGCTCATTTGGCCGACCCATCAGTACTTGGCGTTCTATTTCTGGCTGCGCCACGAGTGGCGAGCCGACGCGGTCGTCCACTTGGGACGGCACGGCACGCTGGAGTTCCTGCCTGGCAAGAGCAACGGGTTGGCCTGGGACGACGCGTCATCGGTCGTATTGGGCGAGCTGCCGAACATCTATCCGTACATCGTGGACGCGATCGGCGAGGCGGTGGCAGCGAAGCGACGAGGCCAAGCGGTGATCGTGACTCACGCCACTCCCCCCCTCACCACCACCGCCCTGTATGGCGACTTAGCCAAGCTACAGGACCTGATCAATAGCTACACTCGCGCACGCGACCAGAAGCAAAGCGGGCTCCAGGCCGAGTACTTCAAGAGCATCACGAAACTCGCGACCGACCTGGGATACACACCGGCGCCGGCCCAGGAGCATGGCGATGTCATTCAGCGAGCGCCCGAGAACTTGGGATCTCCACGAGACCGAGAGGTCCAACGGATCGAACACTGGCTCGCACGGATCCAGACCCAGTCCGGCCCTCGGGGGCTCCACACGTTCGGCGAGGCGTACTCGCGACAGGCCACGGAGGACATGCTTGTCCACATGTTCCGCGACGAGCTCGCCGAGCTGCGCGCGGCGGGGCTGAACGCGGACGACGAGAAAGCATGGCTGGCAATCGTGGCCGAGGCAGACTCCGCCCAGCCGCCGGCGCCCCATCCTGCCTCAGAGGCGGCAACGGTGCGCGAACGAGCCGCGGCGACTGCGCGGGCCCGGATCGAATCCACCGCCTGGCACATGCGTCACAGCCAGGAACTCGAATTCCTGGCTCGCGCCCTGGGTGGCGGATTCGTCCCGGTCGGCCCGCCCGGTGATCCTCTGTCGAACCCCGCTATCTTTCCCACGGGAAGGAACCAGTACCAGTACAATCCCAAGAAGCTGCCCACGCGCGAGGCCTGGGCCGTCGGCAAACGCATGGCCCAGCAGACGCTCGACATCCATCGGCGGCGCCATGGCGACTATCCGAGCAAGCTCAGCGTCACCCTATGGGCGAACACGCTGATCCGGACTCACGGGGTGCTGGAGTCGGAGATTCTGTACTTCTCGGGTTTGGAGCCGGTCTGGAATCGGCGCGGGGACGTCGTGGACGTCAAGCTCATCACACCGCTCGGGCGTCCCCGAGTGGACGTGGTGATGACGGTCACGGGCATGTACCGCGATTCGTTTCCGGACAAAATGCTGCTGTTGGACAAGGCCGTCCGGCTGGCGTACGACGCGCCGCCGGAGTCGGGAATCCCCAACTACATTCACATCCACACGCAGAAGATATCCCTCGAGTTGACAGGGAAAGGCGCCGATCCCGACGAAAGCCAAAAGTCGGCGCTGGTGCGCATCTTCGGAGCGCAAACGGGGACGTATGGCACGGGCGTCGACGGTTTCGTGCGGGCGTCCGAGCAGTGGTGCGAGCGTGCCGAAGTCGCCGACCGGTATCTCCAGCGCATGTCGTTCAGCTTTTCGAACGACGGATGGTCCCGGCCGGCTCGCGAACTCTTCGAACACCAACTCCGTGGCGTGCAAGGCGTCATCCACGGCCGCAGCAGCAACCTCTACGGCATCATGGACCTCACGGAGAACTTCGAGTATCAGGGCGCGCTGGCTCTGACCATCGATCAGCTTGACGGGAGGCAGCCTGACTTGTACATCAATGACCTCGTTGGCAGCCAGAAGGTGCTCAGCGGGCGGGAGGCCATCGTGTTGGAACTTCTGAGCCGCTATCACAACCCGGACTTCATCCGCGCCATGGTGGCCGAAGGCTACGATGGAGCGAGGTACTTCAGCCGGATCGCCGACAACCAGTTCGGTTGGGACGTGGTCAGTGACGTCATCACAGCCGACGACTGGAAAAAGTACGCCGAAATCTATCTGGACGACAAGTACCGGTTGGGGCTGCGCGAGTTCTTCGAGCAACACAATCCGCACGCCCTTCAAAACATCGCCTCCCGCGTCCTGGAAACACATCGCAAAGGCCTCCAAGAGCTGGATTCCCAGACATTACAGTTGGCGGCGCGGGTCTACGTCGAAACCGTCGCTCAACACGGCCCGGCGTGCACGTCACACATCTGCGCCAATCCGGAGCTCAACACGCTGGCGGAGAAGCTCGCCGGCGCCTCCAAGCAGCTTGCTGACGCCACCTTGGAACGATTCCGAAGGCAACTCCAACGCACGGGTAACGCAGGGCTGGCCAAGGCTCTGGCATCGGCCGGCGCCTCGGACCAGCCCGCCAAGGCACCGCAGCCGGTCGAAGGCCGCGTCTTGACACCTGCCGAGCCGGACTCCCGGCCCCCCAGAGCCGATGACCGTGGCCCGCCATCCCCAGAGCCAACGGCTGCGAACCATGCGAACGCCTCTGCCGGCCCCGCGCCCGCTGACACGGCAGAACGAAGCAATCACTGGCCGGCTACGCTTCTTGCCGCCGCGTTGTGCGCTTTGGCCTTCGCCTCCGGCCTGGTTTGGCGCGCCGCCCGCAACCGGCCAGCGGCGTGATCAGATTGCCCATGGTTTGCAGGCCACGTGCCCCGCTTCTTCGCGCCACCTCAGAATATGGACGGACCGAGCTGGCTCGTGCCCGTCACGCGCCGCCCCATCTGCATCTTGAAACGCCCGCGGGGCCATCCTCCCGTGGCAACCTGCCCCATCCGCCCTTGCCAGACCTGAAACTCCAGCTCCCCCACCGACAGCTCTGGAATCCGGAAAACCCCGTCAAACTTCGAAATGGCTGCTTGCGGATTATCACGCGAAAGGATGTAAACGCTCTCACAAGAGGTAGCGTTGCCCGGCATCTTCACACGTATCGTCTGCTTCCGACCATTCTACGAGACCGGTTCGCGACGTTGGGGTACATGCGCAAGTTCGACGTGCCGGTCCAGTTCTGCCTGGCCCATCTGACCCGGATGTGAACTTCCTCACGACGCTTCCGGACGAGAAGTACAAGGCCTATGGCGAGAGGGTTCGCGAGTCGCTGCCGGAGCTGTTCGCGGTGATCCATCGGCGCGAGACGATCAGCGAGGCGGGCTTTGCGAGGAAGCTGGAAGTGGCCCGAGCCGAGGTGGTTCGCGTCTCAACCACCCGGGTGCCGCAAGGCAAGCATGCCCAAAACCTGGCAGGGCGGTTCCACAAGCGCGGCGCGGCCTGCTTCCAGTTCATCACCACGCCGGGCATCGAGCTGACGAACAACCTGGTGGAACAGGCGATCCGCTTCGTGGTGATCGACCGCCGCATCACGCAAGGCGCTCGGAGCGAAACGGCTGGGCGAGGGATTGAGACGGTGCGCTGTGGATCGGTTTTCTTTCGCGCTGATGCCCAATCACGGGCACCTGGTTCTGCGGCCGAGCGAGGATCGGCTCATGGGGCGCATGTTGCGGTGGGTTGTGGCGGCGCACGCCCGGCGCCGCGACGAGCACTATCGTGCGTCGGGCGAAGGGTGCCGGTTGGCACGCTGCTTTCGCCTCGGCCGATTCCGCGGACACCGAACTGGATCAAGCGAGTGGGTCGGTGGCTCAGCGAGAAGGAGCTGCGGGCGTCAAGAACGGGTGCCCGAAGTGGTCGTCCCTTGGTGATGAGGCCCGGTCGGAAGAAACCGTCGGGCGGACACGTTAGGATACAGGCTCCGCCCTCGCGGCCGCCCCCGGAAGCGGCAACGACGAGGAAAAGGGACGCCGCCTCCTTTTCCGGTCCCGCACGCCTGGTTTTCATGGTCGCCATCGACGAAAATGCGAGTCTCACTGTCTGCCGAGAGACACTCGTACGGATGGACACCAGCGAAGGGGGTGAGCACGGTCCGATGATTCTTGACGCGATGCCGATCCTGGCCGCTGCACCGTTCGGCGTTTGGAACGCCTTGTGGGACGTTCTTGTCTTGCTGGCGATGGCCCTTGTGCTCGGGACGGTTGCCGAACGGCTTGGCCAGAGCGTGATTGTGGGCTATTTGATGGCGGGCATGCTGGTTGGGCCGAATGTGCTTGGTTGGGTTTCCGCCCGGGGCGAGTTGTTCAACATTGCCGAATTGGGCGTGGCCCTGCTGTTGTTCGCCATCGGGCTGGAGTTTTCGCCTCGCCGGCTACTGGCGCTGGGCAGCATCGTGGTGAAGACGGGTTCGCTTCAGATCGTGTTGACGGCGGTCCTCGGTTTCGCGGTGTCGATCCTTTGCGGCTTGGGGGGCCAACAAGCGCTGGTCGTGGGCATGATGGTCGCCATGAGCAGCACCGCGTGTGTGCTGCGGCTGTTGACAGACCGGGCGGAAATCGACAGCCAGCACGGGCGAATGGCTCTGGGGATTCTGCTCGTCCAGGACGTGGCCGTGGTTCCGATGATGTTGCTGGTAAGCATCATGGCAACCGGGGGCAACTGGGGCCTGATCGCAGGCAAGCTCGCGTTGGCACTGATCTTGGCTACCGTCCTCAGCGGCGTGTTCTATGCGTTGTTCAACCTCGTGGCACCGCGACTCCTGCTGCTGCCCACGTGGCGAAAGAACCGCGACTTGCCGGTTCTGCTGGCCGTGATCATGGCGACCGGCTCAGCGTGGGCGACCCATGCGGTGGGGCTCAGTCCGGCAATGGGCGCATTTGCGGCGGGCGTCCTGCTGGGTGCGTCCCCGTTCGCCACACAGATCCGCGCAGACACTCGGCCCCTGACGACGCTGATGGTGACGTTGTTTTTCGCCTCCATCGGGATGTTGGGCGACCCCATGTGGCTACTGGCACATTGGCCGGCCGTCACCGGGATCGTTCTGGCAATCGTTGCAGGCAAATCGCTTATCATTGCTGTGTTGGCACGCATTTTTGGTCGGCCCTGGCGGTATGCGATCGCCTCAGCGCTGTGCCTGGCCCAGGTTGGCGAGTTCTCCTTCGTCCTGGCGACCATTGCCCACAGCGGTGCCGTCGATGCCCCCCTGATCACCTCCATGACCTTTCACGCGATGATTTCGGCGACGATCCTCACGCTGCTCAGCACCCCCTATCTCGTTAGCGCAGCGCCGTGGGTCGGCGCTCGCTGTGAGCATCTGATCATGAGATGGCGACGGTCCGTTCGTTCTGCTGCTGCGACGGCTGGACGAATGACAATCGACCGGCACGCAACAGCCACTGAAGGCGCGAGTCACCCGGATTCCGGCGACCGCGGTTTAATCGTGATCGTCGGGTTCGGCCCGGCGGGACAGCGGGTCGCCGAGGGTC
This sequence comes from Planctomycetota bacterium, assembly GCA_015661985.1. Taxonomy (GTDB): domain Bacteria; phylum Planctomycetota; class Planctomycetia; order Pirellulales; family Thermoguttaceae; genus SZUA-1497. Next base: position 5,277 of record DQVB01000136.1, read on the forward strand.
TGATGGAGTCGCACCAGCAACAAATGGTGGCGGTGGATCTCAACCCCGACAACATCGAAATTGCACAACGATACGGTTTGAAAGGCCATCTCGGCGACGCCACCCAGCGGGAGATACTCGAGCGCGCCGGCATCTATAAGGCTCGCGTGTTCGCCGTGACCGTACCCGACCCCGCCACCATACGGCACCTGATTCATTTGGTCCGCGATCTGGCTCCGGATGCGTTCATCGTGGCCCGCTGCCGCTATCATCTGCTGCACTGGGAGTTGCTCGCCGCCGGAGCACATGAAGTCGTGGACGAAGAGGACCAACTCGGTCGCCGCCTGGCCGCGCAAGTCCGCAAGTACATGAGGAGACCGGACTGACGGACACCAGGGAAGAAAAGGGCGATCGCCAATCGGATCAACATGTTCGTGCGGCACGTTGCGCAACTGTGCACTGGCTCCGCCACTGCACCCGACACTTGGTGACGGTTTGAGGGATTCAGCCGGGTGTAACTCCGTGCAGAAGGCTACAATGGACCATGATCTTGACGGATCGCGCAGGAATGAGCTTCCCGATTTGAGCGGAAAGGGATGGGTGTCGTGACTTTTCGGAGGCTCCCCATGCGATGTGCCCACGTCGAAAGAGCGACGGCACCGGCTGGTCTTTGCCTCGCCGGGCAGAGCGGAAGGCCGAACCGGACCGTTTCGACGTCGTGGAGGGGCTCGTAATCCGCGGAAGGTTGGCCGTGGAAGTGCTCAAGGGGACCTCCGTGCTCGGCGGTTTGGCCGCGTCGTGGCCGCGGGCTCGAATCACCGGAAAAACCGTGGTCAACGCGCTGGTGAGCCACTGGCGTCAGTTCGGCTGGCCCGACTTGGCCCCGTTCGGACAACGACACCGTCTTCCAGGGTCCC
>DQVB01000394.1 GCA_015661985.1 Planctomycetota bacterium
AACAAGCAAAAGGCAATATCCTAATGTGCGTCGCATCGTTCGATTACCTTGGTGATCCTGCGCACACGTCCTCTGGCGCCTACTCAATCGGGCAATGCTGCACCGAGGAACAGGCGCAGTTGCTGCCGACGAATTGGGTGATGCGCCCCGCCGCGTCGAACGCCGAATCGTAATCGGCCAGCGTGGGTCGTACCTGGCAATATCGGGGACCGTGTTGAACTGGTCCCTCAACGTCTATTGGAGCAAATCCGCTGTGTTGGCGTCAACTGCGTCCTGGGCCGGAATCTGGTCCACCGCCGGCTCCCAGAGCTATCGCTGCCGCAAATGGCCAACCCGGAGGTCTCCCGGGTTCATCCGCCAGAAGTCCATCACGATTTATCCTGCCGGCCTTACCCGATGAACCACAGCGACGGCTCCGCCCCTCACCCTGCCGCGAGCCATACAGTGGGCCGATTCGCTGCTGTCCTACGAGTTACAACCGTAGGTGAGAGATGCTGCTGCTCACTGCATAAGCTCACCATCGAGGTCTGGCCCGCCCGGCCCGAATCGGGGCCCGTAATAGTAAATCGCGGTCCACTCGGGCAGTTGGTCGCACAAGCGGCGGAATCCATCCTTGGAGATTCGCGTATCGCGAATGTCTAGTTCCAAACCTCTGAAGCGTTCGAGCGCCGGCACCATCGAATCGTCAACTCCTTCACCATACACCTCAAGCCTCTGCAGATTCTTGAGACCCACTACTGATGCCAGGCCGACGACGGAGATCGCATGGACGTCGATCGTGAGTGTTTCGAGGTTGTGCAACTGCGAGATCTCGGTAATAGGCACCTCGTGGCCTGAGCAATTCTGAAGGCAAAGGTGACGTACCGTTGAAAGCCGCGCAACTGTCTGGATCGATTTGGCGTCAAGCCTGCCTCCGCTGACGGTGAGGCAGCGAAGCTGATTGAACCGGCTCAAGAGCGGCCCAAGCGTTCTGAGTTGCTCGGCGCTGAGCGTAATGCTCATAACGCGCTTGGAAATCGCTCCGTCCCAATGGCGGGCGAATGTCAATGTTTGTCCGGGATGGATCCAGCCGACGCCGGCGCCCGCCTTCTGAAATATCTCTGCGGTCCGCCGCTCACGGTAGTAGCCCAAAGCGCAGTATCCTCCTAACCCGAGTGCAAGCCCCACCAGGGCCACGAGAATTGCGACCACTAGGAGCCATGCATTGCGAGTCCCGCGTCTCCTTCTCATCATAGGTTTTTGGTTCCCGTACCTACCGCGCCGCAACTTCTCCCACCTTGACCCATTCCACGTAGATTTCACGGCCTACCTGCCTGACGAACGCCAGACGGGATACAACCCTCAACCCCTTGGCGACTCGCTCGGCGACTTCTCTTCTCATAGTTAAACGGCCTCCATGCTCCGCGGGCTTCACTTCAGCCAACGTTCTGTGCTCTGCGAACCACGCCGCGAGCCCACGGGGCATATACGGGCGCAGTGCATCGAACAGGAACGGTTCACAGGACCGCAGCTCTCCCCAGCTCGAGAATCCCATCTCCTCCCATCTCTCGCGAGGTACGCACCACAGCAGCTGCATAAACACTCGATCCATGGTCGCTTCAGCAACAACCAGTACGTTATACCTGTCGCCCCACACGCTTCGCGGCCCATTGAAGGTGCCGCCGCCGCTGATCTCCGGTGGTTCTGGCTCCTTCGGGGGCAGCTGCTCCAAAACGGCTGCAGCGTTGCCGCGGTGGATGACACCGTCAATTGTACAGCTCCCGTGCAAAACCAGGTTCTCCACGAGCCGTCGATACCCAGCCAAAGTGATTCTTGAATTGAAAACATCCAAGCTCGTCAGACTCTTGAGCTCGATCAAGGTATCCACCGCCCTGTCCGATACGTTTGTCTCGCCCAACGACAGACGACGCAAGTTACGGAGCCTGCGCAAAACTGCGACATCGCGGTCCCCGAAACGCGTCATCTCGAGCCGTAAAGCTTCCAGTGAGCTCAGCCGGCCAAGTGCAGCGAACCCCGACGAGGAGAGCCTGGGAGCAAACCTGATCGACAAGGACTCGAGACTGCGGATCCTCGCCAGGAGGCCAAGATCGGCATCGTCGAGGTTGAAGTTCCCCACAGCGTCAGACAAGCAGATTTCCACGGGTCTGCCCAGTCGCCACTCGACACGCGGATGGCAATCAGACAAACGTTCCAGAAGCTTACCGTAAGACCGGGCACGTTGGGTGCTCCAGCCCAGAAGAGCCAAGCCCGATGCCAACCCTGCTGCCATCAGACTGACGATCGTTCTTCGGAGCGGCACTCGCCGGCCACGTTTTCCAGCTTGACCGGGGGATGTCCTATTCTCCATGCTATAGCCTCACAGTCCCAGGCCGCGAGTAGAAGCTGCGATCAAGCGGGCTCGTATCTTCCGCTTTGCATCCAAGGCTCCGAAATGTGAACGGCCCCTGCTCCGATAGCGAGGCACGCGGCGAAACTTCCTCCGAACCAGTACAAGCGGGCGATAAGGACACGCATTGCCAGCACCCGTTCACGGGTGGGGGCGGCCCCCCCAGCATAAGGGAGTATACATCCCCACACTGTCTTGACTCTATCAAGCCGATGTGGCCTTTCAAGCCGCTTGGGCCA
>DQVB01000455.1 GCA_015661985.1 Planctomycetota bacterium
GTCGAGGGGGCTGCGGCCGGTGGGGCGTGCTCTGTTGACAGCATGAGGGGCATCTTTGAAGCGAGCGGGGTGGGCATCCGGCCCATGACCGCGGCTGCGTGGACTCGGTATGGAGGGACAGGGGCCGCCCTTCTCTACGGGGCAAGCGTCACCCGCAGGGCCCGCCCGCCCCATCACCCCCGACAGCGCCTTCGCCTCGGCCTGGACCCTCCACTTTCGTGGCAGAGTGGAGTCGACGCTGGCGCCCCGCCGTGGCTGGCTCAGCCGAATAGCCGGGTGATTTCGTCGCGCGGAAACCGCGGCAGAGGCTGGAGCGAACCGTCGGCCAGACGCATCTGGCAACCCTCTTCAGGCGGGACGACACGACCGATGATGGCTGCGGTGACACCGGCCGACTCGAGCCGCTTGATGATCGTCGGGCCGCACTCCGCCTCGGCGGCGATCAGCAGGGCCCCGGAGGCGATCAGGCCCAGAGGATCCAGACCCAGGTGGTCGCACAGACGCTGGCAAGCCTCCAGCAGCGGCACGCGGTCCCGATCGAGCACCACTCCCACACCGGCCGCCTGAGCCAGCTCCCATAGCCCGGTGGCCAGCCCGCCTTCGGTAGGATCGTGCAGGGCATGCACACCGCCGGCCTCCTGGGCCAGTTGGGCCTCGCGAACCACGCTGATGCCCGGCTCGCGCAACAGCCGCGCGCAGCGATCCAGCTCGCCAGCCGAAAGCACATCCCCCAGTTCCGGCCGCTTTTCGCGGGCCATGATCGCCGTGCCTTCCACGGCGATGCCCTTGGTCAGAATCAACACATCGCCCACTCGGGCGCCGGCCGTGGTCAGGTACCGATCCGGTGCCACTTCGCCGAGCATCTGCCCCACGACGATCGGTCGCGACAGGTCGTAGGCGATCTCGGTGTGGCCGCCGCAAAGCGCCACACCCAGCTGGCGGCACGCCTCGCTCAATTGGCCAAAGATCGACTCGGCCAACTCGGCCGTCGTCTGGCCGTCCGGCAGAAGCAGCGTGGCCAAGAACCATCGGGGACGGGCTCCGCAGCAAGCCACGTCGTTGGCGTTGATATTGACGGCGTACCAACCGATCTGGTCGGTCGCAAAGGTGATCGGGTCGGTCTTGGCGACCAGGTAGCGGTCCCCCATGTCGATGACCGCCGCATCCTGCCCGATCCCCGGTCCCACGATCACCCGGGGATCCGAAGGGACGTAGCGATCCAGCAGCGATTGGAGCAGCTCGGCAGGCAGCTTCCCCACAGGAATCGGGTCCATGACTCGTCCGCTCAACCCGCCCGGACGGCGATCTTGCGCGGCTTGGCCGAAGGGGCTTTCGGCAGGTGCACCGCGAGCACGCCGTCGGCGTATTCGGCCCTGATCCCCGCCGCATCGATGGCCTCGCCGATCTGAAGGCTCCGGTGGAAATCCGCCACGCCGTACTCCTGAAGCCAAAACTCCGTGCCCTCCTTCTGCCGCGCCGGCACCCGGGCGTGGACGGTCAAACGTCCCTGTTCAAAATCCACGTCGATCGAATCGGCGGCCGCGCCGGGCACGTCGGCCAACACCACCAGCTCGTCAGCCGTCTCCAGGATGTCCACATGCGGGCGATAGCAAGCCGCCGCCCGAGTCTGTTCCGCCGATGCCTCCTCCACGACCGGTTTGGAAACTCCACTGTCGTCGGCCATCCGTCCGTCCCTCCAAAACAGTCCTCTGTCACCAACAACCGCTCCTGAACGGGCCGATCAGAAGCTCAACGAACGCCCAACCGTGCAGCCAAGGGGCGATCAACCGCTGCCCGACACGTAGATCCTTCGCGCCTTGGCCGCCTCCGTCTTGGCTAGCGTGATTGTCAACACGCCCTGACGCAGTTCCGCTTCGACCCGACCGGTGTCAACCGGTACAGGCAGTCGCACGACGCGATGGAAGGTGCCCACCGGCCGTTCGCGACGATGGTACGTCACGCCCGGCTCCTCGATGCTCGGACGTTCGATCCGGATGGCCAGCTGTTGGCCGGTGACGGACAACTCCAGCTGGTCGGCCTTGACACCGGGCACCTCCAGCTCCACCCGCACCGCGTCGTCTTCCTCCCAGATGTTCACCGGTGGCCGGCCGCGACCGGCCAACGACCACGCCCCCTCGGCCATGTGTCCCACGTTCTCAGCGAAACCGCTCCACAGCCGGTCCAATTCGCGGCGCAGCTGTTGCACCGGATGACGCGAACCATACCAGAACGTCATGGCCCGTCTCCCTCGAGAAAAGGATGCACTGTTCCGGGTAAGCGTATAGCGAAACCGGATCGGTTCAGCTGGGGCCCGAGTGCTCGCAGCCCGGACCGCCAGAATTGCTCGCTTGCCTCAGTATACCATCTTCCGCCCCATCCATCCCGGCGCCGCTGGGCGGGGAGCCATGTCGAGCAGTGCGCCAGCAGGCCGATTGCATCGCGGCATTCGTCTCAGCCGGGACTCAGCCGATCTGTTCCGATCCGCCCTTGATACGGCACGGCGGTCCGTGCTATGATCCGCCCCCTCTTCGGCGGGTCACCTTTCCGGTCCATTTGCGTTCTGCCCTATGTTGCAACTGCTTGGCAGGGTTGCGGTTCTCATTACTCTGGCGGCGCCCGTCGTCGGCTGCGCCAGCTGGCCGGGCGGAACTGACCACCAGACTGGTGCATCGCAAGATGGCCATAATGACGGCCAGAGAGCATCTGAACCGTCCTTTCATCCTGCTTGGGAGCCTCCAGGGGCAGCCGAACCTGGGGCCCAACAGATGCAGCAGGTGATGGCCCAGATCCGCGAGGTGGGCCAATTGGATCGAGCCGCCCAGGAGCAGTTACTGGAAAACCTCCAGCAGACCACGCCCGACCTGTGGCCGCTGGTGGTCCAGCAATTCCGGGCAGCGCTGGCTTATCGCCAGCAATTGGAGGCCAAGGATCAGTCCGGCAGCGGGGCGGCCGAGTTGGCTCAGAGTCCCAAGGCAGCGGCGGGGGCTGGGGAAGGGCCGCTGGCGATCCGGCCTGATCCGGTGGGTGGGGCCGATGCTGGCGCCGGGCAAGTGGCCCCGGAACCGCCTGACGAATCGCCACGCAGTGAGGAAGCCCGCCCCGCCACGGCTGAACCCGGAACACCTGACCGGCCCGCGCCGGTTGAGCCGCGCCTGAGCCGGGCCTTGCCATCCCCAACAGCCGAAGCGTCCCAGAACGAGCCGATCGTGGCGGCCGGCTACCAGGCGGCCCCGGATGGCCTGCTCGGTGCTCGCCACTGGCGCGACGCCTTGGACGACGCCATCGCCGCGCTTGGATCCCGCACGGCCCCCACCCCGCAATCGGACACCGAGGTGGCGGACCACGTGCGACTGCGAATGCTCTACCTGCTGGCCGGCCGGCGCGACGAGGCGCTGGTGCCCGTCCCGGGGATAGACCAGCCGCTGCAAGCCTTCTGGTCCAGAGAACTCTTCGGCCTGGGTGCCCTGCTGGATAGCCGAACGATCGCTGACCCCACCCTCCGCGCAGCCGAAGCCCAACGCCACCTGGCTGAAGCGCTCGCCCATCTGGGCGAAACGGCGCCCCTGATCGTACGCAACCTGGCCTTCGTCACTCGGGTGGACAACTACGGCACCTTCACCCCCTTCGACAAGTATGAATTCCGCCCCGAGCAGCGGGTGATCCTCTACGCGGAAATCGAAAACTTCAAGAGCAAAGAAACGCCCCAAGGCTATCACACTGCACTGAAGAGCAGCTATCAGATCTTCGACAGCCGTGGACAACGGGTGGCCGACCACGAATTCTCTGCCAACGAAGAGTACTGCCGAAACCGGCGGCGCGACTTCTTCATCGGTTACGGATTCTCCATGCCACGGCGGATCTATCCAGGCAAGTACGTGCTCCAATTGACCGTGGCCGATCTGAATAGCCAGAAGATCGGCCAATCGTCGATCGAATTCACCATCGCCGACACAGACCAGTGAGCACGTACGCACAATCCCGTGCGCCGCTGGCACGGGCTCTTTTCCGGCCGCTGGTCGCCGCTCTTGGCGAGCTTGCCAGAGGGCGCGAGATGACCCGATAATACACCCCAGCGTTGTAAACTGGCAGGGCAGGATGGACATTCCTGTCCATCACATAAGGGGGACAAAACGAGACTGTACCATCATTGCAGCGGGTTATGCAGCCTTGCGGTTGCGGGCGGTGGGTAAGGTGTGGGGCGTTTGTTGCCGCTGGTACGGTCGCTCCTGGCGAGTCATGTCCAGAGCAATGCGGCCGGAAATCGTCGCTTGGGTGCCAGCGCGATACACGCGCTTGTGCATCTTGCGGGGGCGCTGGTAACCGCGCACCACGGCGTTGGACGTGGAAGGAAGCAGCTTGTCATCCAGAAACGTCCGTGCCTTCTCCCCGTTGGGCGAGAA
>DQVB01000223.1 GCA_015661985.1 Planctomycetota bacterium
CTCGACTCAAATGCAACAACTTTGCCCCTGGAACTATAAGTAACCTAACGCGGTTTGCCCCCCAAACCAAGCGTCCCCCCTTGTGGCATGAAACCCAAGTATCGTACAACCAGTTGCGGCCGGTGTTGCCCCACCTGGCCGTGCGCTTCGATCGTCTCCGACTTGGCCGGCAAACGGCACGGCCCTTGGGGTGGGCGCGCGGCCGGCGCCAGGAACGTAACACATTGTACGGCAACAGGTTGTGATCCGATATTCCCCTATTCCCCTTGCCAGCCCCGAGCCGCGAACGCATACCTGCCGAACGTGGAAACGGCAGCCGCCCGGGGCGGAGCTGCCGCCTCGGGCCTGTTTGTTTTTCGACCCCCGCGATCTTGGTTGCCGTGCGCGGGAATTGGCGGGGCTGGGGGGGCATCTGCCCCTCCTCCCGCCGGAGGGGCCAGGCATCCCCTCTCGGCTGGCTGGGGTTGGCTTTCTACACCGAAGCCGGTTTGGTTTTTCCGCGTATCGAGTTCTTCCCGGGTCCGGGCCGGAAATGTCCAACTGCGCGCGGTATAAAATAGGTCGTACGGACCTTGACCGTGATCATACCCATCGCGGGTTTGCTCATGTAGTGGTGGTTGGCTTTCCAGGCAGGCCCTATGGACGTTGACCGCCAGACCGCTGCGGAAAAGTTGGCCACACCAGTCCAGTTCGTGGCCGGGGTGGGACCGCGCGTGGGTCCACTGCTGCACCGTCTCGGCCTGTATCGGGCCAGCGACCTGTTGTTTTTCTTCCCCCGGGACTACGAGGATCTCACCGAGTTGCGCCAGATCGGCCAACTGGAGGAGGGCAAGTTGCAGACGGTGCGGGGCACGGTGGAGGACATCGAGTTCCGCGCGCTGAGCGGCGGCCGCTGTGTGCTGGGCGTTTCGCTCCGCTGCGAGGATGGGTACTTGCGGGCCGTCTGGTTCAACCAGCCGTTCATGCAGGAGCGGTTTGCTTACGGCCAGCACCTGTTGGTTTCGGGCAAACCGCGCTACCGTGGATTGGTCTGGGAGATGGCCCATCCACGCGTACAGGTCCTGGCCAGCGACGAGCCGGCTGACGAGCCGGCCGGCGGCCTGCTGCCGGTGTATACATTGACCGAAGGGCTCCCTCAATGGCGGCTGCGGCGGATCATGCGCAGCGTCATTGAGACGTACACCGAACTGCTGGAGGAGGTGTTCCCCGAGGCGTATTTGGAGGGCCACCAGCTGTGGCCGATCCACCGAGCGGTAGCGGAGGTCCATTTCCCTTCCGACCGCCACAGCTTGGAGCAGGCGCGGCGGCGATTCATCTATCAAGAGCTGTTCATTCTCCAGTTGGCGTTGGCCATCAAGCGGTATCAGCAGCGATCGCTGGCCCGGGCTCCGGTGCTGGAGACCACGGCCAAAATCGATGCCCGCATCCGCCGCCTTTTCCCCTTCGAACTGACGGCGAGCCAACGCAGGGCGATCGCCGAGGTCACTCGTGATATGGCCTCGCCGGTGCCCATGAATCGGCTCCTGCAGGGCGACGTGGGCAGCGGCAAGACCGTAGTGGCTCTGTATGCCATGCTGGTGGCCGTGGCCCACGGGTACCAAGCCGCCCTCATGGCTCCCACTGAAGTGCTGGCCCGGCAACACGCCCAGACGATCGAACGGTTGCTGGCGGCAAGCCACGTCCGGCGCGCCCAGCTCATGAGCGGTTTGGGGGGCAAGCAGCGCAGCGGGCTGCTGGAAGCCATCGCGGCTGGGGACGTGGACCTGGTGGTCGGCACCCACGCGATCATCCAACACGACGTGCGCTTCCATCGCCTGGGGCTAGTGGTGATCGACGAGCAGCACAAGTTCGGCGTGCGGCAGCGAGCCGAATTGCGACAGGCGGGTACCGATCCCCATTACCTGGTGATGACCGCCACGCCCATTCCCCGATCCGTGGCCATGACCCTTTTCGGCGACTTGGACGTGTCGACGTTGACCGACAGCCCCCCGGGGCGTCAGACCGTACGCACCTATTGGCCCCCCGAGTCGAATCGCGACGCCTGGTGGAAGTTCTTCGCCACAAAACTGCGCGAAGGCCGTCAGGGCTACGTGGTTGTGCCGCTGGTCGAGGAGTCCGAACAGGTGGAGGCGAAAAGCCTGAACGAGATATTCGAATCGTTGGCCAACGGCCCCTTGGAGGCCTTTCGCCTGGGCCTGATCCACGGCCGCATGAGCCTGGAAGAAAAAGACGCCGTGATGGACAAGTTCCGCCAGGGCGAGACCCAGGTGCTGGTCTGCACTTCGGTTGTCGAGGTGGGCGTGGACGTGCCCAACGCCACGCTGATGACCATCGAAAGCGGCCACCGCTTCGGGCTGGCGCAGCTGCATCAACTGCGGGGCCGGATCAGCCGCGGCCGCTTCCCGGGCTTCTGCGCCGTGTTCGCCCAGCCGCAAACGGAAGCTGCTCACAAACGGCTCCAAGCCTTCGTCAACACCACAGACGGCTTCCGCCTGGCTGAGTTGGACTTCCAGCTCCGTGGGCCCGGCGAAATCCTGGGCAGCCGCCAGCACGGCATGCCGCCTCTGCGCATGGCCGACCTGCGGCGCGACAGGGGCATTCTGGAACAGGCACGCCGCGATGCCCAAGCGCTGGTGGAGTCCGACCCCGGCTTGGCCGCCCCGCAACACGCCCGCCTGCGGCGCATGGTGGTGGCCCGCTACGGCAAGACCCTGGATTTGGCCGACGTGGGTTGAGCTGGCCGGGCAGCGAAAAGCCGCGTCGCCCTGCAGCACAGCGCGTCCCGCTCCCCAATGCCACGACGCGGGCGCGCTGGTCCATGTCGGCTTTTGTTTTTTGCGCTGATAAGCTGGGGTGCTTGGGGCGCCGGGTGAAGGGGCACTCAGGCCGGTTTCGCAGGTGTCTGAGCAGCCGGTCGTCATCCGACAGCCAGCCCGCTCGGACTTGC
>DQVB01000249.1 GCA_015661985.1 Planctomycetota bacterium
CGAATTCGTCTCCAAACTCCGTGGTGCCATCCGCCGCCAAGGCTTGCCTGAAGAGGTCTTCCCCGAGCTGTACCAATAGGCCGGCAGGGGGGGCGAGCCCGCAGGACGGGGCGCCGCTGGAGGAACAATCTGGGTCAACCTTTGTGGGCCTCGTAGAACTCCAGCATGAAATCGCGCAGCCGCTGGACGCCTTCCATGGGCATCGCGTTGTAGATCGATGCCCGGAAGCCGCCTACGGAGCGGTGGCCTTTCAGGGAAACCAGGTCCCGGGCGGCGGCGCCCTGGAGGAAACGCTGCTCCAGCTCGCTGTTGGGCAGGCGGAAGGTGACGTTCATCACCGAGCGACTGCTTGGTTCAGCGTGTCCTTCGTAGAATCCGCCGCACCGGTCGATCGCCTCGTACAAAAGGCGGGCCTTGCGCCGGTTGATCTCGTCCATCTTTTCCAGCCCGCCGATTTCGTTCAGAAGCCAATCGGTGACCAGCTTCACGATGTAGACGGCGAATACGGGCGGAGTGTTCAGCAGGGAGTTGTTTTCCGCCAGCACGCGGTAGTTGAGCATCGAGGGCAGATCGTCCCCGCAGCGCTGGAGCAGATCGTCGCGGACGATGACGATGGTCACGCCAGCCGGCCCGGCGTTCTTCTGGGCGCAGGCATAGAGGAGGCCGTACTTGCGGATGGGCACCGGCCGGGAGAGGAAATCGCTGGAAGCGTCGCACACCAGAGGCACTTCCCCGACCTCCGGCTCGGACGGAAACTGGACCCCCTGGATCGTTTCGTTCGAAGTGATGTGGACGTAGGCCGCGTCGGAGCGCAGCTCCAGCTGCTCGGCCTCAGGCACGCGGCGATACTCCGTCTGTTGACCGTCCCAGGCCACCCGCACGCCACCCTGGGTGCGCGCCTCTTTCAGTGCCTTCTTGGACCACGTGCCTGTGAGCACGTAGTCGGCTGTCTTCCGGGTCCCCCGCAGCAGGTTCATGGGGACCATGGCGAACTGCATTTGGGCTCCACCCTGGAGGAAGAGGACGTGGTAGTCTTCGGGAATGGCCAGCAGCTGCCGGAGATTGCCCTCGGCCTTCTGGATGATCTCCGTGAAGGTCTTGGAACGGTGGCTGACTTCCAGCACGGAGCTGCCCACGCCGGGCAGGGCCACCAAGTCCCGCTGGGCCTCCTCCAGAACCGGAAGGGGTAGCATGGCAGGCCCAGCCGAGAAATTGTACACTCGTTGCGTCATGGCCTCAGGTCCTGAGTCGACAGTTTCCCAAAAACTTCCAGGCCCCGACCTGGGCGTCAGGGCAGCGGCAAGCCGTCCAGTGTAACGCGACTCCACGCCTTGTCCACTGGGCCCCCTCCGCCCGAGCGGGTCGGGCCCTAGCGCGTGGCCCGAGAGAACCGCCCGGCTGCCAGCCTGTGCCCCCCAGGCCATGGGGGTCAGCCGCCGCCCGCCCCGGGTTGACAGCCGCTGGGGGCGTCCGCACACTAAGCGGTTCGGCTTCGTGGCCCGTAGGTCGACTGGGGGTCGGGCGGTGTTGGTGATTCGGCGAGTCCGGCGGTCAACGGCGAGTCGGCTGTCGGGGCCTCTGTGCCGGGGGCGCCGCCCGAGGGCCGGCTGCTGAACCGGATGCGGTAGGGCTGGCCTCCCCCAAGTCATTGTGTTTGGACATAGGTCGAACTGGAGAGCAAGGGTTGGTGTTGTGGAGATCGTCATTTGCGATTCGTACGAACAGATGAGTAAAGCGGCGGCGGCGGTGGTGGCGCAGACGCTGAACCGCAAACCGGACGCCGTACTCGGACTGGCCACCGGCTCCACCCCTCTGGGGTTGTATCGGGAGCTGATCCGGATGCACCGCGAAGAGGGGTTGGATTTTTCTTACGTGACGACTTTCAACCTCGACGAGTATGTGGGCTTGCCGAGCGATCACCCGCAGAGCTACCACTACTTCATGCGGGAGAACTTGTTCAAACACATCAACATCCCGCCGCAGAACATCCACATCCCGGCTGGTACGACGGACAACTACCGCGCCTTTTGCGATTGGTATGAGCGGCGGATCAAGGAGTGCGGGAAGATCGATCTTCAGGTGTTGGGTATCGGCGCGGATGGGCACATCGCCTTCAACGAACCGGGCAGTTCCCTGGGCTCGCGGACGCGCATCAAGACGCTGGCAAAGCAGACGATCGAGGACAACGCGCGGTTTTTCGAGCGGCCCGAGGACGTACCCGTCTATGCCATCACCATGGGGGTCGGGACCATCTTGGAGGCGCGCAGGATCATTCTGTTGGCCAACGGCGAGAACAAGGCGGAGGCGGTGGCCGCGGCCATCGAAGGGCCGGTAACCAGCATGTGTACGGCCAGCGCCTTGCAGCTGCATCAGGACGTCACTTTCTTTCTCGATCGGGCCGCGGCCAGCCGGTTGAAGATGATCGAGTACTACGAGTGGATCCAGGCCAAGCGGCCTGGGGCCCCTCCGTCCGCGTAAACCGGCCGACCCACGTGGTTTGTGATCAAGGAGTGCCGCCGATGCGACTGATTCTGGTCGATTTGCCTGGCCCGAAACGATACCACTTCTACCCCCTGGCCCTGTGCCGACCCATCTGGGAATTGCGTTGCGGCATGACGTCGCTGGGCGAGAAGCTGATCGACAAGTTCGCCCCTGCGGACGTGGCCTGTTTCGTGCCGCCCTATATGGCCGATGCGTACCGCGAAGAGACTGGCCGGGTGGTGAACGACCCGGCGGTGCTGGCCGGCGACGATCTGTTGATCCTCGACGCCCGCGTCAAGCCAGACGGACTCGACGTGGAGCCGGTCGGCCCCAGCATGGCCGTCTTCGACGGGGACGGCCAATGCCTCCTGGCCCGCATTCGGCAATCGGACGTGGGGCGGCTGGACACCCGTTCGATCGATGCCCTGGTGGAGTCGGCCCGCACGACGCTGCCGGCCGGGGACATCGCAGTGACTACGTGGGAGTATACCTGGGAGTTGATCCTGGCCAACCCGGACCAGCTGGTGCGCGATTTCGCGGCTTTCGGGCGGAGGGGGATCGAGGGGAAGGTGGAACAGCCCGTGGCGATCCGCGGAGACCATCGGGATGTGTACATCGCCCCCGGGGTAGAGATCCATCCCATGGTGGTCATCGACGCTGCCGAAGGCCCGGTGTACATCGACGAAGGTGCTGAAGTGCAACCCTTCACCCGGATCGAAGGCCCTTGCTACATCGGTAAGAAAACGATCCTCTTCGGCACCAAGTGTCGCGAAGGCAATTCCATCGGCCCAGTCTGCCGCGTGGGCGGCGAGGTGGAGGAGTCAATCATCCACGGCTATTCGAACAAGTACCACGACGGGTTCTTGGGGCACGCCTATGTGGGCCAATGGGTCAACCTGGGGGCCCTGACCACCAACAGCGATTTGAAGAACGACTACAGTTCGGTCGAAGTAATCCTGGATGGCCGGAAACCCATCGATACCGGCTCGACCAAGGTTGGTTCACTGATCGGCGACCATACGAAGACCTCCATCGGCACGCTCCTGAACACGGGAGCCTACGTGGGGTCGATGGCCTTGATCGCGGCCACGGGCAAGCCGCTGCCCAAATTCATCCCCTCCTTCGCCTGGTTCCTGGAAGGGGTGGTCACCAAGGGGTTCGGCAAGCGGAAGCTGTACCAGACGGCCGCCACGGCGATGGGGCGGCGCAAGATGCCCTGGACGCCGGCCCAGGAGGCCATGTGGGACGCGATCTTCGAACTGACCGCCCCGGAGCGGAACGAGGCGATCAAGAAGGGCCGCCGGGCGTTGGCTGCCCAGCGGGCCGCCATGTAGCCGGGCCACTTCCGGTCCGCTGCCTGACAAAGCACCGTACCACAGTAGGAGAACCCTGTATGGCGAGTGTGCAAGAGCGAGTCATCGCGGTCACCGCACGCGTGTTGGGCCTCGATCCGGCCAAAATCAAACCAGAGCACGCCTTCACGGTGGACCTGGGGGCCGAAAGCGTCCAGTCCGTGGAACTGGTGGCCATGTTCGAGGAGGAATTCGGCATCGAGATGGATGAGGACGAGGCTCTGTCCGTGCAGACCGTCGGCGAGGCGGCGGAATACATCGCCAAGGTGTGCCGGGAACAGGGCGTGGAGGCCTGACGACGTCCCAGCCCCCAGAGGAGACTGCTGATGTCTGAAAAGCGCAAGTCCTTTCCGCTGGTCGATACGACCGAACCAAACCTGATCGAAGAGATCTTCGACTACAGCCTGCCGCCGCGGATCACCTTCGACGGCCCGGTGGTCGAGTACATCCACGGCGAGCCGGTTCGGTTCGATCCGGCCGAGCTCCAGTCGCGAGACCTGGTGATCACCGATACCACCTTCCGGGACGGCCAGCAGGCCAGGCCGCCCTATACGGTGGACCAGATGGTCCGGATCTACGATCTGCTGGCCCAACTGGGTGGTCCCAACGGCGTGATCCGGCAGACGGAGTTCTTCCTCTACACCAAGAACGACCGACTGACACTGGACCGCTGCCGCGAGCTGGGGCACCGCTACCCCGAATGCACCGGCTGGATCCGCGCCGTGCCCGGGGATTTCCGCCTGGTGCGCGAAGCGGGACTGAAAGAAACCGGCATGCTCACCAGCTCGTCGGACTACCACATCTTCCAGAAGCTCAAGTTCAAGAGCCGCAAGGAGTGCATGGACGCCTACTGCCAAGTGGTCGATGCCGCCTTCGAGGCCGGCGTGCGACCGCGGTGCCACTTCGAGGATATCACTCGTGCGGACATCGAAGGGTTCGTGCTCCCCTTCGCCGAACGGCTGATGCGAATGAGCGAAGAAGTGCCCGAAGAGCTGTCGGTGAAGATCCGTTTGTGCGACACCATGGGGTTTGGCCTGAGCTTCCCCGGCGCCGCCCTGCCCCGCAGCGTCCCCAAGCTGATCTACAAACTGAACCGGGAAGTGGGTGTGCCCAGCGATCGCCTGGAATGGCACGGCCACAACGACTTCCACAAAGTACACATCAACGGCGTAACCGCTTGGCTCTACGGCTGCAACGCCGTCAACACGACACTCTTCGGTTACGGGGAACGGACCGGCAACCCGCCCCTGGAAGGCGCCGTCATGGAATACATTGCCATCCGCGGCGACCTGTGCGGGATTCGCACCCAAGTGATCAACGAACTGGCCGACTATATGCGATCCATCGGCTTCCCCATCCCCGACAACTATCCCTTCGTCGGGAAGTATTTCAATACGACCCGCGCAGGCATCCACGCAGGCGGGCTGCGCAGCGACGAGCGGATCTATAACATCTTCGATACCGCAAAACTGCTGGGCCGTCCTCCCCGGGTAGCCATCACCGACAAGAGCGGCGTCGACGGCGTGGCCCACTGGATCAACGAACTGTTCGGCCTGAGAGGGGAAGAGCGGATCAACAAGATCAAGTGCCACAAGGTGGCCCGGTGGGTCATGGACCAGTACGAAAAAGAAGGGCGCATGACGGCCATCAGCGACGAAGAGCTGGAAGAGAAAGTCAGGGAGCTGATGCCCGAGTACTGGGCCAAGTACAAGGGCTGAAACGGGCCTCCAGCGCTGTGGAAACAGGTTGCCCGCGAAAACAGCCGTAGCGTGGCGCTCGGGTTCCAGCGTGGAGGGGTGGGTCGAGCGGCCCGCAGGCCGCGCTGGCCCACCGCTGCCCTCATCGCCTGGCTCACCGAAAGTACGCCACGGCGTTGCGGAACAGCTGCATTCCATCGCCTTCTGATGATGCCTCGCCGCGGCTCCAGCGTGGATGATGGGTGGGGTGGATGTGGCGTTCCGGGTGCGGCATGAGGCCGAGCACCCGGCCGGTCGGATCGCACACGCCGGCCACGTTGGCCATCGAGCCGTTGGGGTTGTCGGGATAGGGCACCTGGTGCGGGGCATCTTGGCCATCGCGAGTCTGGTAGCGGAGCACCAATTGGCCCGCGGCCTGCAGCCGCCCCAGGGTCGCCTCGTCCCGGGCCACGAATTTGCCCTCGGCATGGGCCACGGGCAGATACATCCGCTGGATCTGCTGCAGAAACACGCACCGGGAGGATTGTACGCCCAAGTAGACCCAGCGGTCCTCGAATCGTCCCGAATCGTTCCAGGTGAGCGTAGCGGGCAGGCCAGCCCGGGGATCGGGCTCCAGCAGCACGCCCGATTTCAACAGCACCTGGAAGCCGTTGCAGATGCCCAGAATCAACTTGCCCGCCAGCTTGAACCGGTTCACCCCTTCGGCCAAGTGATGCTGGATCTGGACGGCCAGGATCTTTCCAGCCGCCACGTCGTCCCCGTAGCTGAAACCGCCCGGGATACAGAGGATCTGGTACCGCAGCAGAAGCGACGGGTTCTCCAGGAGCCGGTTGATGTGCACCAATTCGGCTCGTGCTCCAGCCAGCTGAAAAGCGAAGGCGGTTTCAACGTCGCAGTTCGTTCCAGGAGCTCGCAGTACCAGGACGCGGGGTGTGGCCATGGGTCGCGGTGTTAGCGTTTCAAAACATCGGGTGTCTACGGGATGCGGTTTCTTCAGGTTGCAAGGGCAAGCGATACGCTTGCCCTGCCGGTTACCAATCCAGCGGTTTCAGCCAGGCTTGTTTCAATACATCGATCGACTCCTGCACGACCGCTGTGCCGCCGGGAGAGATGATTTCCAGGCGACCGTCGTCGGTCACTTCGCCCAACCGGGCGCAGGGCACTCCGTCCATCGTCTGCTCGAAGGCCTCGGCATGCTGCGGTTCCACTTCACACAGAAACCGGGTGTTCGATTCGCTGAAAAGCAGTACTGCCGGGTGGTCCACCCCCGGTTCCGTCTGTCGGGCGACGGCAGCCAGGGACAGTCGCAGGCCGAAGGCCCCGGCGAAGGCCATCTCGGCGGCGGCCACGGCCAGGCCACCTTCGCTCAAATCGTGGCACGCTCGCACCCGCCCCGCGTCGATCGCCTGGTGAAGGGCCAGGAACGTTTGCCGGGCCTGCCGGGCGTCCACCTGGGGTGCTTGGCCGCCGCGGAGCCCTTGCACGCGGGCCCAATGGGAACCGCCCAGTTCGTTGCGGGTTGTACCAACCAGGTACACGGCGTTTCCGGGCCGCTTCAGATCCATGGTCACACACCGACGCGCGTCGGCCACCTGGCCCAAGGCACTGATCAAAAGCGACGGCGGAATGCAGATCGGCTCGTCGGCCCCCTGCGGCCGGAATTCGTTGTTCAGGCTGTCCTTGCCGCTGATGAACGGCGTCCCCAAAGCAACGGCCATATCATGACAGGCCAAAGCGGCCCGGACCAGTGAGCCCAGCGTTTCCGGCCGATCGGTGTTGCCCCAGCAGAAGTTGTCCAGCAGGGCAATGCGCCGCGGGTCGGCCCCCACGGCCACACAGTTCCGTACGGCTTCGTCGATGGCACTGGCGGCCATCCAATAGGTGTCCAGGTCTCCGTAGCAGGGGTTCATACCGCAGGCGACGACGATCCCACGGTGGCTGTCCAACACTGGCCGGAGCACCGCCGCATCGCTGGGGCCGTCGTTGGCCGCCCCCACCAGCGGCTTGATCACGCTGCCGCCTTGCACTTCGTGATCGTATTGGCGGATGATCCAGTGTTTGCTGGCCACGTTGAGCGATCCCAGGATCTCCAGCACCTCGGGCGTGTAGTCCCTTTCGGCGTCGGCGGTCAGCTGGAGCGGTTCGCTCGGACGCGGCTCGTAGACCGCTTGCCGCACCACCGGCGGCCGGCCCTCGTGCAGGAAGTGCATATCCAGGTCGGCCACCTGGTGGCCGTCATAGAGCAAGCGCAGCCGCCCGGTCGGTTCGAACCGTCCGATCACAGTAGCCTCGACGTTTTCCGAGCGGCACAGCGCGTGCAGCTGGTCCCAATGTTCGGGAGGGACGGCCAACACCATGCGCTCCTGGGCTTCCGAGATCCAGATCTCCGTGTAGGAAAGGCCCTCGTACTTCAGTGGCACCTTTTCCAGCCACACTTCCGCCCCGATGTGGCTTCCCATCTCCCCCACGGCACTGGAAAAACCACCCGCCCCGCAGTCGGTAATGGCATGGTACAGCCCCCGGTCGCGGGCCACCATGAGCACGTCGACCAACATTTTTTCGGTGATCGCATTGCCGATCTGCACGGCCCCGCCTGAGACCGTTTCGCTTTGGCTGGTCAATTCCGCCGAGCTGAAGGTGGCCCCGTGGATGCCGTCCCGTCCCGTCCGTCCGCCTACGGCGACGATGAGATCCCCCGGCCGCACCTCCTTGTGGGACTTTTCACGGGGGATCAAGCCCACGTTGCCGCAGTAAACCAGCGGGTTGGCCACGTAGCGGGGGTCGAAGTAGACGGCGCCGCTGACCGTGGGGATGCCCATCCGGTTTCCATAATCGCGCACCCCCGCCACCACGCCGGTCATCACTCGGCGAGGATGCAGCACGCCGGCCGGGATCCGCTCGGCGGGCGTGTCCGGCGGGGCGAAACAGAACACGTCCGTGTTGCAGATCGGTCTGGCCCCCAGGCCGGTTCCCAGGGGATCGCGGATCACCCCGCCGATGCCCGTGTTCGCCCCGCCGTACGGCTCCAAGGCCGATGGGTGGTTGTGCGTCTCCACCTTGAAGACCACGTTGTGCCGATCGTCAAAGCGGACCACGCCGGCATTGTCCTGGAAGACGCTCACACACCAGTCTTCTTCGCCCAGCTGGCGGCGGATCCGGTTCGTGGCCGCGAAGATCGTCTCCCGGAGCATGTTCTCGAATCGCCGCTGCCCCCGTTCGTCGCGGTACTCGATGCGCCCGGCGAGCGTCTTGTGGCTGCAGTGTTCGCTCCAGGTTTGGGCCAGCGTCTCCAGCTCCGCGTCGGTGGGGTCACGGCCCAGCTGCCGATAGTACGCCCGGATGGTCTGCATCTCGACCAGCGAAAGGTACAACTGCCCTTCCCGGCTCAGCCGCTCCAGTGCCTCGTCATCCATCCGGCGCATGGGCACCGTCACCAACTGGAACCGATACGCTGAGCCGACCTCCAGGTGTTGGAAGTCCAGCGGCCCGATGATGGCCTGTTCGACGGCGTCGTTGGCCAGGATCTTGCTGATCAAAAGCCGCAGTGTGGCCTCGGCGAGAGAAGGGATCCAGTATTTCTTCAGCGTCCGTACGGCTTGGACCGGCAACCCGAAATCGGCGATCGCCGAAAGTGCCGTTTGAGCCACCGGGTCCATCACCCCCGGCTTGGGCAACACGTGGACCGGCTGCCGCCCGTCGGCCGGCGACTGGCACAACAACGGATCGCCCACCGGGGCAACCACCGTCCGCTCCACCACGGGGTCGGCCAAGAGCTCTTCGGCCAGCCGCTGGAGGTCGGCTCGACGCAAATCACCCTGGATCAAATAGCCCCGCGCAGCGGCCACCGCCAGGTCTTCGGCCAGTCCCAGGTCGGCTGCGTCGCGGGCCACGGCTGCGGCAGTCAAGTCCGGTTGGCCCGGCTTCGGATAGATGTCAACTTCCCACAGCATCGCGCTTCGTCTTGGCTCGGCTCAAAATGCGTTTCAACCGGCTCGAGTTTTCTTGTTCAACGGCCGCGCGCAAGGCCTGAATCTGCCGTTCAAAGCGACGCAGCGCCGCGGCCACGTGGCGACGGTTCGCGGCGAAGATCTGGGTCCACAGCTCCGGCGACCCGCCGGCCAGCCGCGAGGTGTCCTCCAGCCCGGTGCCGGCCAGGGGCAGGTAGCGGCCGGGAACCACCGCAGCCAGCGCCACCGCTGCCGCATGGGGCAGGTGACTGGTCCAGGCCACCGCCCGGTCATGCTCAGCGGCCGTCATCCGGACCACCTCAGCGCCCAGGGCCGACCAGAACCGCTCCAGCCGCTCGACGTCCCCAGGTCGAGACCTTCTGGTCGGCGTAAGAACCACCAATCGGCCCTGGAAAAGGTCCGCCCGCGCGTGTTGGGGCCCCGCCTTTTCGCTGCCGGCCAGCGGATGGCTGCCCACAAAGCGACAGCCGCGCGCCAACGGTCGGTCCAGGGCCCGAACGATCTCGGCCTTGGTGCTCCCCGCGTCGGTGATCAGCGTGCCCGGCCGGGCATGTTCGGCCACTCGACGCACTTGCTCGACGATCGAACCGATCGGGACGCAGACCAGCACCAGGTCGGCCCGGGCAACGCCTGCGGCCAGATCCTGGGTCGTCCGCGTCACCGCACCCACTCGCCGGGCCGCCCGGAGCGTGGACTGCCGCCGCCCTATCCCCACCACCGTCTCCGCCAACCCCCGCTGCCGCAACGCCAAGCCCACCGAGCCGCCAATCAGGCCAACGCCGACTATCGCCACACAATCCAAACTGTCCACCGCTCCGCCTGACCCCCACCACGAACATGCGAAAACCCGGAACCACCCCAACCCGACATTGGCCGGTCAGGTGTCCGATTGGCCGTGATTCTAACACATGAGGGCCAGCTTGGGGCGGGGGTTCATCGCCTCACGGCACCCACACACAGGCGGACTGGGGCCGCCGGCCAACAGCATCCGTCCTACGCACCCGACTATCGGCCCAGCGGCACTGTGGACCAGCTCTGAAGCCGGACCCCGCCAGCGGGGAGGAGGCTGTGTCGGTAATCAACGCGACCGCCCTGGGGCTACCACGCAATGGCTGCTCCTCTGCCGGGCCGATCATTGCCCGCCAGCCTCAATGGCTGTAGAATGCCGCCGACGTGACGGGCCGGCGTTTCAGGGCCCGTCGCTCTGGAGAGCCGCTGGCTGCCGCGGCTCGGTCACCCGTTGTCTTGACCCACTGATGGAGGCATCGGCCAATGTGGAGAGTGATTGGATTGATCGGTTTGGCGGCTGCCCTGCCCGTGGCAGTGGCGACGACCCCAGGCTGCCAGCCCAGCGAAGAGACGCAGCCCGGCCCAGGCCCGGCGATCGAGGGGGCAGAGGCGGTGCCCCCGGAGGAGATGAGCGAAGACCCGGACGCCGCCCCGCCGTTGCCGACGGACCAGCCGGCCCAGGCCGAAGAGGTCGAAAAGGCGGAACAAGCTGACCAGCCCGAAAAGGCCCAACCGGCCGCACCGGCCGAACAGGCGACACAACCGGAACAGCCCGAGCCGCCGCCCCAGGAGCCCCAACCCGCGGAGCAGGCTGAACAGGACGCCGCGCCGATGCCGCCGCAGGCCACTGAGCAGGAGCAGACGGCTCAGACGGAGCAGCCGACCGAGGCGGCGGCCCCCCAGCCGACGGCCCTCCCGCCGGTGCCCGTGCCGGACGATAATCCCATGACTGCCGAGAAGATCGAGCTGGGCAAGCTGCTCTACTTCGACGAGCGTCTCAGTGCCGACGGCACCATCTCGTGCGCCACTTGCCATGATCCCAAAATGGGCTGGGCCGAACGGGAGCGGACCAGCGAGGGGATCGCCGGCCAGGTCGGGCCGGTCAACGCTCCCACCGTGCTGAACGCGGCCTACGCGCCGGCCCAGTTCTGGGACGGGAGGGCGGCAACCCTGGAAGAGCAGGCCCTGGGGCCTATCGAAAACCCGATCGAAATGGGCCACAAACTGCCCGAGCTGGTCAAGCAACTCAACGCCATCCCCGGCTACAAAGAGCGATTTCAAAAGGTCTTCGGCACCGATGTGACGGCCGAGGGGATCGCCAAGGCGATTGCCGCCTTCGAACGGACCATCGTCAGCGGCACGTCCCCCTTCGATCGCTTCATGGCGGGCGACAAGCAGGCCCTCACCCCGGAGGAACAAGAAGGCTGGGATCTATTCGACGGCGTGGGCTGCACCGAATGCCACGAGCCGCCCCTTTTCAGCACGTATGCCTATGTGAATGCAGGGATCGGTATGGACAAAGACCCGCCGGATCAGGGACGCAAGGCGGTCACGGGCAAGGACGAGGACCTGGGCAAGTTCCGCGTGCCGTCGCTTCGCGAAGTGGCCGACACGGCCCCCTATTTCCACGACGGAAGCGCCGCCACCCTGGAAGAGGCCGTAGCCGTGATGGCCGGTGGGGGCAAGGAGAACCCCAACCTGTCGGAAACGCTCAAATCGATCGGCGGCTCACTGTCGGCTGAAGAGCAGAAAAAGATCGTCGCTTTCCTCAAGGCGTTGACGAGCGACTATCCAAAGATCGAGCCGCCTGAATTGCCATGACGGTGCCCGGACGAGGCTTGGCGGAGTGCGGCAAGGGACGGCCGCTTTCCTCCAAGCCTCCCTTCGAGGCTCGGGGGAAGCGAGGCTCGAAGCTCCTGCGGTCCGCCTGAGCGGATCTGCGCCGTGAGACTACCGAGCCCTGCGCTCGGATTCAGAGGTAACGGCGGGGCGTAACAGGCCGCCGGAAAGGCTGTGGTTTGCCAGACCCCACGCCAGCGAGCGTTTCAAAGTAGTCGCCTGGCTCTCCGGGCCGGGAACGGAAAAGATCAGCCGACAGGCGAATCTCGACCCCAGCGTTGCAAAAACGCAGCGTAGGATGGGCATCCTTGCCCGTCTTTTGCCGAGGGGAGCGGGCGATCGGGCGGCGTTCGGC
>DQVB01000478.1 GCA_015661985.1 Planctomycetota bacterium
GGCTCAACATCCACTTGCGTGCGGCCCTGTTTTCTCAGCAGCACGACCGACCGCACACTCCGCGGCTCATACTGCCGAATCACCTCCAGGAGTTTTTTCAACGTGTGACCGGTGTCGAAGATGTCGTCGATCAACAGTACGTCGCGCCCCTTGATGTCCGGGAGCAGTTCGGTGTTGATCGTCAGTTCCCCGGGCCGCGTCGTGGCTCCGCGATAACTCGACGCTTGGATCAGTCCCACGCGTAACGCCACATCCATCCGGCGGATCAAGTCCGAGAGGAACACGATGCTGCCTGTCAAAACGCCCAGGACGGTCAACGGCTTCCCGCGGTACGCGGACGCAAGTCGCTTTCCCAGGTGGTCGACTTCCCTGCGGATATCGCCTTCGCTGATCAGTCGCCTCATAATCGCGGCCCCCGCCCTTTTCGTTGCCGGCGCGTTCGTTGGCGCTGCCATGGCTATGATATGGCAAAGCCGGGCGAAACGGAACCACGCCGCGGAAGGGGCCAGGCAGACCGTGCCGGGGCGAATACGAAGCGAGGTGGGCCGGCGCGGGCGGTGTCGACGACAGCGACTGGGCAAGGGCACCGGGCGGCAGCCCTGACAGATGTCACGAAATCAATCGGTGCCGTGGAGACGGCTGGCGCGATCGAACTCCAGGGAGTTCCGCGAAGGGATGAACCGCATGCGTTTGGCGTAGGCCACGCTGTAATCGCCGCCCGCTTGCACTTGCCGCCAGATCGCCGCCTCGCGGTTGCCCAGAGCGCTGAGCACGTACAGCCCCTTCGATTCGTCGTAGCTGATGACGTCAGCCCGAGCGACGAAGGTGCGGCCTTCCAATTTCGCGTTGCCGCGAGCGGTCAATTCGATGTAGCCGCGTGGAAAGGCCTCTGTTTCGGGCTGGAAGGCGAATTTCAGACGCTCGCACTGCATCTCGGCGGCGTCCTTGGGCAGTTGGTCGGGGTTGATGGTTCCAAGCGGTCCATCGACGGGGCCGTAGACGATGCGGACGCGGTCGACGAAGGTCGCCTGCCGTTGGCGCAGGTTCCCCACCGTGTTGCCGGAGAACTCGATCCGCGTGTACTCCCACTGCACCTCTTCGGCCTTCAGCGGGGCGTTGGCCCGAGCCTGCGCCCGAGCGGAAACGGCCGCTCGCTTGCCCCGCCCGCGGCGCCAGAAACGGAGCTCGCCGGGACCGACGGCTTCGGTGCGTCCGGTGATCTGATCGAGTGAGAAGCGGCCGCATCGGGCTTTGCGGATCTCAGTCAATTCGTCGGCCACGTATCCGTAACTGTCCACTTCGACGGCGTCTTGACAGACCACACGCCGAATCTGAACTCGTCGACGTCTCGCCCCGCTCCTCGCCAAGCGGATCGGTTCGGTCAGCTCGACCAGCATGTCGTGGCACCGCATGCGGCTGTGTTCCAGTTCCGCCCGGACCCGGCCGTTGAAGTGGGCCTGAAGCCCGTCGAAGGTCATCTGCTCGTCCCACTGGATCGTCAGAGGCTGTGGCGAGTTCAGCCGGTGCCCTTCAAAGCCGCGTTCGACCAGCAGGTTCAATGATCCGGGGCCGTTCACCGACACTTGGTTGGCCGCACGGTCCAACGAGATCTCCGGCCCCTCCAAGCGAAACTCGGGATGGTCGATCATGGCTGGCACGCCAAAGACGTGAAGCACCTGCCGATTCGGAGCGGTATTGACCAGATGAAGCCGATGGCCCGTGAGCTCCAGCCCACCTGTCTTTTGGGGGGCGCCCGGCTGCACGATCCGGACGCGGCCTTCGTTCCAGACTTCCGCCACCTCGTAATCCGGCTCGCCCGGACGTTCTTGCATGCGGACCTTGATCGTCTGTGCCTCGATGCGCACGGGCCCTGTGCTGGAATCGCTGCCGGGGATCGGCAAGAGCGGAGAGCTTTTTTCGCCAGCCGCCTCCGTTTCCGGAAAGCCGGCGGACGGCGGCGGCTCCTTTCGCACCGCTCCCGACGCCCGGTGGGTGGAGGCGGTCCCGTCTGCCCGAGCGGACGGGTCCGCGCCGGCAAACGCAACTTCCAACCGTTCCGTTTGTCCCTCGAGCTGTGGGCTGGAGATCTCGACCCGGCCGGTCGCAACGAGGTAGTGCGGCCGGTTCTTGCGCAGGCCGCTTGGGCGAGCTCGATCCGGGTCAATCCTCCTCGCCGTTTTTGCACCACCGACTCGCTCGGCCGGCTCATACCAGAGTCGGATCAGATCGGCCTTCAGCGACATGTCTTGGTCGCTCTTTTCCACCCGGACCTGGTCTTGCATTTCGATCAGGTTCCAGCCCGAATTGGGATCGGGAAAGAGCCGCATTTGAGTCAACCAACCGGCTTCCAGCAGCACCCGATCGGTGTGCCGATCGCGGTGCGTAAGCTGCCCGGCACCTCGACACCACGCCGAAACGATTTTGCCCCGCCTGTCGTGAGTCACCGTGATTTCCGGACAAACCAGGAGACTGGTCCGATGGGTGACCCGCGCCGCCGTGTCGCTCCGTAGAACGGCCACACGCGACGGTCCGTCGTAGAGGAATTCGGTCACGTGGGCGACCAGCTTGTTGGCGTCCGAGGTCAGGACAACGTCCTCACCCTCGGCCAACAGCCGGCGAAAGCGCAGGTTGGAAGGCAGCTCGCCGAGTGGAAAAGCGGCGGCGGAGTTCCACCTGGAACCGGACGGCTCGGCTGGTGGAGCCGAAGACTTTGGGGAGCGTCGTTTCGGTGCCGCGGCCGCGTGCGCGGAC
>DQVB01000252.1 GCA_015661985.1 Planctomycetota bacterium
CGCGGTGCCGAAGGCCTTGAATTGGATGGAGGAGGTGGACAAGTTCTTCGGCGAGCGGCTCGTGCAGCCGCTGGCCACGGTCCTCTTCTACGACTTCGGCTCCAGGCGATGGCTGCGCACCGGTGTCCCGGAGGAGGCGGAATGTCCTCGCGGGCACGTGACCGTCATGGCCCAACGCTTCCCCGACGGCGACGTGCCCATGGTGTTCGCGTGTCCTGTGTGTGGAGAGGAGGTGGCTACCGGGGTCAGCGTGCCGCTGGTGGTGCTCTGGCTTTTCGGCGGGGCGATCTTTTTCACCCTGCGGATGGGGTTCATCAACATCCGGGGCTTCTGGCATGCCATCTGTGTGACCAAAGGGGACTACGACGACCCGGAAGACGAGGGGGAGGTGTCCCATTTTCAGGCTTTGGCTTCGGCCCTTTCGGCCACAGTGGGGCTGGGCAATATCGCGGGTGTGGCGATCGCGATCAGTTGGGGCGGTCCGGGCGCCATCTTCTGGCTCATCGTGGCGGGGCTGTTGGGCATGAGTACGAAGTTCGCCGAGTGCACGTTGGGGCAGATCTACCGCAAGGTGGATCCGGACGGTACGGTTTCGGGCGGACCGATGCACTACCTGCGCGACGGGTTGGCCACGCTCAAGCTAAAGCCGTTGGGGGTCGTACTGGCCACCTTGTTCGCCGTGGTCTGCATGGGCGGATCGTTTGGCGGCGGGTGTGTGTTCCAGGTGGGCCAGGCGTTGGAGGCGCTGCGGGCGGAACTGCTGCAGCACGACGTCGCCTTTTTGGACGAGCACCCGTGGGTCTTTGGGATGGTGATGGCCGTGCTGGTGGGGATCGTGATCATCGGGGGGATCCGTCGCATTGCGGCCACGGCGGAGAAGATCGTGCCGTTGATGTGCGGGCTGTACGTGGTGGCCTGCTTGTACATCCTGGTGGCCAACTACCGCGAGTTGCCGGCGGCTTTGGTGGCGATCGTCGAGGGAGCGTTCTCGCTGCAGAGCGTCTACGGCGGTTGTCTGGGGGTAATGGTGATGGGCATCCGCCGCGCGGCCTTTTCCAACGAAGCGGGTTTGGGATCGGCGTCCATTGCCCATGCGGCGGCCAAGACGGACGAGCCGGTCAGCGAGGGGATTGTGGCCCTGCTGGAGCCGTTCATCGACACGGTGGTCGTCTGCACGATGACGGGGCTGGTGATCGTCGTCACGGGCGTTTACGACCCTGAGGGGCCCTTTGCCGAGTTCGTGGAATCGGGCAAAGGCGCCCCGCTGACGGCCGAGGCGTTCCGCTCGGCCATGAGCTGGTTCCCCTGGGTGCTGACCGTGGCCATTTGCCTGTTCGCCTATTCCACGTTGATCTCGTGGTCCTACTACGGGGAGCGCTGCTGGTCGCACCTGTTTGGTCGCCGCACGTCGCTGGTGTACCGCCTGATTTTCCTGGGTTTCGTCTTCCTGGGATCGATCATCACGGCCAGGAACATCATCGATTTTTCCGATCTGATGATCCTTTCCATGGCTTTCCCGAACATCCTGGGAGTGGCGCTGTTGAGCGGGCAGATCCGCCGGAGGCTGGATGATTACTGGCACCACTACAAGACCGGCCAACTGGCGCGCAAGCGCGGGAAGCGGCGCCGTTAAGGCCCACTGGCTGTACGAGCGGAGGAGTGTTCTCTCATGCCCCACTGGTTGCCCCGCAAAACGGTCGTGGTTCCCATCGACTTTTCCGAGGATTCCTTTGCAGTGCTGGATACCGCGCTGGAACTGGTTGACTCACCCGCCCACCTGCACGTCATCCACGTGCTTCCCGTGTTGGAGCCGACCGAACCCGGGGTCATCTGGCAGACGATCGACGACCGGGGGCGCAGCGAACATGCCGAGGAGGCGCTCAGGGCCGAGTTGGCCAAACGGAACCATCCGGATGTGCAGGTCGTCATCCGCTTCGGCGATCCGGGCCATGAGATCGCCCACTACGCCGATCAAGTGGAGGCAGGCCTGGTGGTCGTGGCCTCCCACGGCCGCACGGGGCTGAAGCGCCTGCTGATCGGTTCGGTGGCTGACCGCGTGGTGCGCCTGGCCCATTGCCCCGTGCTGGTCCTGAAGCGGTGAAAGGTATCCCTTCACGGTCCGTCGGTAACGCGAGGGCAGGGCGGGAGGGGGCCGCCGCCGCTGGCCCACCGAGGAACGGATTCAGTGCATTTCGGTGGCCACCGTGCCGATCCCGTGCCGGTAGAAGTTGAACTGTACGTTCGGGTGATCGGCCAGAAGCGACATGGGCACGGAGGTGTCGGGGATCTTCTTGGCGATCATCAGCGTGGTCAGGCGCATGCCGAAGGGGTTGTCGTGGTTGCCGGCCTGCCAGATGGAGACCTTTTCGGCTTTCCAGGTTTCCACGGGTCCGACCGTGGCGGCTTTGGTGGGCACCAGGGCCACCTGGCCGCCGCCCGAGGTGCGGGCGTTCTGGATGATGGTCATCGGATGCAGGTCGGTCACGCGGGTCTTCAGTTTGCGGTACTCTTCCGGCGGGGGCGGCTCGTTCTTGTACTTGCCGCGGCGCTTGGGCGGGTCGTTGAAGGCCCAATGCTTCACCTCGCCCTGGCCGCCTTGCATCACCACGCAGCGGATCTGGTCGAAGCTTCTCGAGTATGCCTTCAAGTCGCCGGTGGGGAAGTGGAGATGGGAGTCGGGCATGCGCAGCCGCCGGTTGATGCGCTTGAAGCAAAGCTCCATATCAGCCCGCGCGAAGCTCAGCGGGTGGGTGACGGGCACCGGGTTACCCTGGTCGTCCACCCATTCGTCCATGCCCCAAAAGTGGGCGCTGCGCACGTCCAGCCCCAGTTCGTTGACCAGCCGGGCGACCAGCGGCAATTGCTCCGTGGGCCCGATGGGACCGCAGATGCCGGCCGGGGCGTCCTCGGTCGACTGGCGCCAAGCGTTGATGTATTCCAGCGCTTCGGCCAGGTAGAAATCCTCCAGCGTGTCGTACATGACCACCCGAAAACCGGGCCGCGAGAGTCGTTCCATATGCCGCGGTGTGAGCCGGGCGGCGTCCTGGAGGATTTCGTCCTCCAGGGTGGTGTAATCCCACCAGTCGGGTGCGACTTTGCTCAAGGGGCGAGCCATGGCAGTACTCCTTGCTGTTTGAGACTTGATCCGGTCAGTGCCGTCATTGCGGGCGGCCTCGGGCCGCGGCCAGTCTTCAGTCGCTGGGATCTCGTTTTCCCGTTCACACGCGCGTGGCTCCGTGCAAGGGAAACAGTGCGGCCAACAGGTCATCCCGCGGGTAGGGGTGGCCCAGGTGTTGGACGAAGGCCTCGGCGGCCCCCACGCCGGCCTCGCAGCCCCGCATGGCCGCATGGCGCTTCATCGAATCGAGGTATTCGTCCACCCCGTGGTGCTTCAAGAGCCACTCCCGCTGGCTGGCGTGGCAGGCCAGCATCTCGGTTTTCTTGTCCAATTGGGCGGTGATGTCGACCACGGTGGTCGGTTTGACCGGACGGCCCGACGGGTCGACGCCTTCGATCGGGTCACAGTAGTACAAGTAGGGGACGCAGGAGCCTTCCAGCACGGGGAAGGCGGAAACGTTGGGGGCGCCGTAGAGGAAGCTGGCGGCGCGAGCCAGCAGGGAAGCCTGTTCGTGGTCGATCATGTAGTCCTTCGGTGCGTGGGTGAAGACCAATCCGGGGGCGATGCGGCGGAACAGGTCATAGGTTTTCTGCAGTGTCGGCTTGTCATAGACGATGAAGCCGTCGCGTTCGTCCAGGCAGTGGTATGTGGCGCCCAGGCGCGAAGCCGCCTCGGCCGCCTCGCGGGTGCGGCGGCTGGAGATATCCCAGCGGTTTTCCGTGGCCGTGCCGCAGTCGCCGGGGGCGGCCGTGGCGATGTGGATGGTCCAGCCGGCCTCGGCCAGACGAATGAGCGTCCCGGCACAGAGGAATTCGGCGTCGTCCGGGTGAGCCATGAAGGCCAAAACGGTCTTGTTCTGCACGCTTGGCATGGTCAGTGTCGGAGAACTCGAGGAAAACGATGTCCACACGCCACCAAGTGCCCTCCAGTATAGCGGCGGGCCGACCCCGGACAACCGGCCGGCACGTGGCCGCCGACGGCAAGAATCGCCAGCGGCAGCATCAGCAGCATGCCGCACACCATCACGACGCCCTGCATGACATCAGTCCATACCACGGCGCGGAACCCGCCCCAGGTGGTGTAGATCACCACGGCCAGGCCGAACGCCCCCAGCGTGAGCAGATACCGAGGGTCTGCTGCCGCCAGCCAGCCGATCCGCGCCGTGGCACTGGCCACGGCGTACGCCGCCGCCTGAAACACCCCGACGCCATCAAGGAGAGTACCCAGGATCATGCTGCCCGCTTTGAACTGGGCCACGAGATTAAAGCCCATGAAGAACACGATCAGCGACACGGCGAGCAACCCGAGCACCGGGCTGCGGAACCGATCGCGCAACACGTCCGGCACCGTGATCGCTCCGGAAATGCGCGCCACCTGGTTCAGCCGCTTGCCCAGCAAACCCATGGCGCAAACGGGAAAAACAATGTAGCTGGCGATCCACAGGCCGAGGATCCACCCGTGGGCGTAGGTCTTCGAGGGGAACCCGGTGAAACTGCCACCCGAGGCGCTGGTGGCCGCGAAGGTCAGAGCAAAGGCCCAAACGCCCAGCCGCCGGCTGCCCAGGAAGTATTCGCTCAAGAACTGCCGGCCACGCAGGAGCCGGTTCGCCGCCGCAGCCAACCCGAACACGCCGACCATGTAAAGTACAAACGTGGCCAGCGCCGAATGCGAGGCGCTGACAGCCAGCAGTCCATGGAAGCAACCGGCCGAGCCGTTCATAGGCACCCTTCCTCACCCGAGGCCGGCGGCTGGCCGGTACCGATGACCTCGTCGGCCTGCCCACTGCCCGGCAGGTCAGCGTCTTTCATGTACCAGAAACAGAACCAGACGGTGAAGCCGTCCGCCACAAGCCACGGCACGACCAGGCCCCAGAAAAGCCAGGCCGGTATCCCCCAGACGGTCCGAAAAGTCTCGGGATCGAACCGTTCCGGATACCCCGTGAGGTAACAGAAGGTCACCACCCAAAGCAGGCCGGCCAGCCAGAAACAGAGGATGACCAGCGCCTCGCGCCGCGAGCGTACGAAAACCGGATCGGGCTCATACCCGCCGGCCGTGTCCGAGGAGCCCGTTGCATTGATCTTCGCCACGGCTGTGAGCCCTCTGCTGTTTGCCGGCGCCGATCGGCCGAACCCATCCCGCCGTCGGCCAGGTGCTCTACGCGAGGAGTAGCGTCATGCACAGCATGACCTGGGCCCTCTGGTTTTGACCTCACGCGGTCGTACTGTACAGCCAGGGGCGGTGGGGGCTTGCATCGGAGGCGCGACTCGTGCAAGCTAATGGGGCAACGCCGGGTGCGTTTGGGCTGGTGGAGGGAGACCGGACCATGGGAGAGCGGAAACTGGGCGTGGCCATCCACGGGGTCGGGCAAGTGGCGTACGCCCATGCGGCCAGTTGGCTGAAGAACCCCCACGTCCAAATCGTTTCAGTGACCAGCCGGCGCGTGGACAGCGCCCGGCGGCTGGCCGAGCGGTTCGGGCTGGAGGATTGCCACGTGGGCGACCGCTACGAGGACGTACTGGCCAACCCGCGCGTGGATATCATGAACCTGAGCGGGCCCAACCACGTCCACGCCGAGCAGGGGATCGCGGCGGCCGAAGCGGGCAAGCACATCCTCATCGAAAAACCGATGTGTCTCAGTATGGAGGAGAACCGCCGGCTGCGCGACGCCGTGGCCCGCGCCGGGGTGAAAAGCGTGGTCAGCTTCGTGCTCCGTTGGAACCCGCTGATCGAGAACCTCAAAGCCCTCCTGGCCGCCGGCGCGGTGGGGCAGTTGTTCTACGCCGAAGTGGACTACTGGCACGGCCTGGCCGATTGGTGGACGGGCTGGGAGTGGGGACGCACCTGGGCCAGCGGCCGCAGCACCATGCTCACCGGCGGCTGCCACGCCGTGGATGCCCTCCGCTGGCTCTGCGGCCACGAGGTGGCCGAAGTGGCCGCCTTCAGTAACAACAAGAAAGGGCGCTTCGAATACGACGCCAACGTGGTGGCCATCCTCAAGTTCCAGAACGGCTTGATCGGCAAGACCTCGGCCCTCTTCGACGCCGAAATGCCGTACAGCTTCAACATCGATCTGGCGGGCACCGAGGGGACCATCCGCGACAACCGCGTCTGGTCCAAGCCGCTGTTTCCCGGCCAGACGTCGTGGACCGAGATGAAAACCATCCTGCCCGACTCGGGAGACGTGGACCATCATCCTTTCGACGCGCAGATGAACCACCTGGTCGATTGCATCCTCCAGGACCACGAGTCCCATTGCAGCATCGCCGATGCCTACCACACGCACGAGGTGTGCATGGCCATCGACCAGTCGCTGGCCTGCGGTGGCCAGCCCATCCGGCTGCCGCTGGAGTGACGGCCGTGGCCGGTGTGTGGATCGTAAATGGCCGTGCCCAATTGTGCGACAGACGGCCCGCGGAAAATCCGAAATACGAAGCACGAAAACGCGAAACAAGCACGAAATCCGAAATTCAAGTGTCCCCGACGTCCCAGTGCACCGCCATATTCGCCATGTTGCTGTGCCGCAACCGCCGGATAGCAGCCGGTTTTTTGTCATTGGAGTTTCGGACATTCGGATTTAGACGTTCGGATTTGCCATCAACGGTGTCGCAGAGTCGCGCACGGTGGTTTCGTGCGGCATACGGCGTGCGGGAGGGCCACGTCGGACTCTGGAACTTGCGCTGAGGAAACGAGCCCATCGTGAAACCCAGCTGCTCATGTCCATGACTCCCCGCCAGCGCTGGTTGCATCTACTCGAAGGCAGAGCGGTCGACCGCATCCCGGCCGACTATCAGGCCACCGACGAAGTGACCCAGCGGCTGTTGCAAGACTTGGGCTGTCCCGACGAAGAAGCCCTGTGGCGGCGGCTGGGCGTGGATAAGCGCAGGTGGCTTGAGCCCGGGTGGAAGCTGCCGCACCATCCGGACGATCCCCAGGCGGACATGTGGGGCGTGCGCTACCAGCGCGTCGACTACGGCGGCGGCACTTACGACGAACCCTGTTATCATCCCCTGGCCGCCGCGCAAAGCCCGGCCGACGTTCACGCCCACCGCTGGCCCGATCCGGATGACTTCGATTATCAGGTGATTACCGAGGCGGTCGAACAGGACGACGGTTACTACCCCATCCACGCCGGGCACTACGAGCCCTTTCTGATCTACGGCTACATGCGCGGGCTGGAGCAATCCTTCGTCGACCTGGCGCTTTATCCCGACATCGCCGACGCGATCCTGGGGCACCTTTTCGATTTCCACTACGAGCAGATGCAGCGGATTTTCGAGGCGGGCCGGGGCCGGATCGACCTGACTTGGGTGGCCGAAGACTTGGGCGGCCAGACGGGGCCTTTGTTTAGCTTGGAGACCTACAGGCGCTTCCTGCTGCCCCACCAGATACGTATGGCCGAGCTGGCCCGCTCCTACGACGTCCACGTGATGTACCATACTGACGGCGCCGCCCGTCCGTTTCTTCCGGACCTGATTGACCGGGTGGGCATCGAAGTGCTCAACCCGATCCAGTGGCGCTGCCCTGGGATGGAAAGGGAGCGGCTGGTGGCCGATTTCGGCGCGAGGGTCGTCTTCCACGGCTCGATCGACAACCAGCGGACGCTGGCCTTCGGCACCGTGGAGGATGTGGCCCGGGAGGTCCACGAAAGTGTGGAGATCTACCGCCAGGCCCGCTGGATCTGCGCCCCCTGCCATAACATCCAGCCGGTCAGCCCCACGGAGAACATCGTGGCCATGTACGAGGCGATAGGGGAGTGTCATTGAACCGGCTGGGATCGGCCAGTATATTGCAGCCGCCGCCTTTTGCCGGAAAGCCCAACCAGTACCAGGGAGAGCCACTCGATGGACAGCACCGCGGAGATACTCAGCAAGACGAATTTTTCCACCGTCGACTGGGTGATCGTCATCTGCTATCCCCTGATCTCGGTCCTCCTCGGCCTGATCGCGCGGAAGTACATCGCCAGCATGAAAGACTTTGTGACGGCGGGCCAATCGCTGGGTACGGCGTTGGGCGTGGCCACGCTGACGGGGACGGAGCTGGGCTTGATCACCGTGATGTACATGGCCGAGAAAGGCTTCAAGGGCGGCTTCGCGGCCTTCCACATCGCCCTGGCTGCGGGCGTGGTGACGTTGTTCGTCGGCCTGAGCGGGTTTCTCATCTATCGCCTTCGCGCCATGGAAGTGCTCACGATCCCCGAGTTCTACGAACGGCGTTTTGGCCGGAAGACGAGGATCCTGGGGGGCCTCATGATGGCCTTTGGCGGAATCCTGAACATGGGCCTGTTTCTCAAAGTCGGTTCCATGTTCATCGTGGGTGTGACGGGGCTTTCGGCGGAAAGTTGGGCGCTGCCGGCGGTGATGATATTCCTCCTGTCGCTGGTGCTCATCTATACCGTCCTGGGCGGCATGGTCTCCGTGGTCCTGGCGGACTACGTGCAGTTCGTGGTCCTCTCCTTCGGTCTGCTGATCACCACGGTGATAGCCGTTAACAGGCTGGGATGGAATCACATTTTTGCCACCATCGACCAGTTCATGGGGGCCAAGGGCTTTGATCCCACCGTTGCCGAGGGCGAATTCGGCGTGGAATACATCGTCTGGATGGGGTTTCTGGGGCTCATCGGTTGTGCCGTATGGCCCACGTCGGTGGCCCGGGCACTGGCCGCAGAGAGCCCGCAAACGGTGAAGCGCCAGTTCACCTTCGGGGCTGTCTCCTACCTCATCCGGTGGCTCATTCCGCAGTTCTGGGGTATCTGTGCCTTCGTCTTCATCATGACGCACGACGCGCAGCTGAAAGGGCTGTTCTTTCCGGAGACGGCAGGAGTCGAACCATTCGACGCACGGTATGCCATGCCCATATTCCTGGGCAGGATCCTGCCGCCCGTACTGCTCGGCGTGATCTCGGCAGGCATGGTGGCCGCATTCATGTCGACCCACGACAGCTACTTGCTGTGTTGGAGCACGGTGCTCACGCAGGACGTCGTCGCTCCGATGTTCGGCGGCCATTTGAGCACCCGGGCGCGCATCCTCTTGAGCCGGACGCTCATCGTTGTCATCGGGTTGTACGTCCTCTGGTGGGGGCTTTTCTATCGCGGAACGGAAGATGTGTGGGACTACATGGCGGTGACCGGGGCGATCTATTTCACCGGCGCGTTCGCCGTGCTGGCCGGCGGGCTGTACTGGAAGCGAGCCAGCTCGACCGGGGCCGTCCTCGCCCTGCTGGCCGGCTGCACGGCCCTGCTGGGCCTGACGCCCGTCCAAGGGCTCTTTGGCGTGACGATCCCCAGTGCCCGAGTGGGACTGGTCAGCATCGGAGCCACCATTGCCGCCATGGTCTTCGGATCTTTGCTTTTCCCTGACCGGACGGGCAAAGGTGAACAAGTCCTAGCCGCTCGAGGCCCATCATGAAATACTGGATCATCCTCTGGCAAGTCGTGCTCGTCGGTGGCCTCCTCCTTTTCGGTGCCATGGCCGTGTGGGTCACCATCGGCGGCTTCTTCGATATCAAGAAACTCTTCCGCCGCATCGCGGAGCGTCATCAGCGCGAGCCGTAGAAAGATCAGCCGGGGCCACTCAGGGCCCGAGCCGCTCCAGACGAGGCTCGATCAGGAACGGCTCGCCCGGCTCGATCACAAACCGCCGCTCCAACTGCCGGAACCCTGGGCGCACAATGATCAGGGTGTGAGGGCCCGGGGGCAGTGGGATTCTGATGCGGTCCGGGCTGTCTGGGTCGATCGATTGGGCGTAGTCCCAGGTCTTCCCATCGATGTCCACGATGGCCTCCTGGCGCTGGTCCTGGGGCCAGTCGAGGATGAGCCAGCCGTGGGCGGGGGGCAGCGGAGGTGGCAGGCGGACGGGCGGCTGCCGCGGCGCGCCGATGAGCCACAAGCTGGCTAGCCCTGCGCCCAAGAGCGCCACAGCCACGCCGATCCGTACGAGCCAGCGGCGTCGGGTTGGCCGGGGCAGCCCGTCGCCCACGCTGGGGTGGGTGTCGTACTCCTTCTGGGCTCCCTGTGTTTCCTCGTGGCCGCCCCTGGTCGTCCACCGCTTGGCATCCTCAGCCTGAGCCATGCTCTGGAGAAACGACGCCAACGCCGGATCAGCCGAGGCCTCGGACGGAGCCCCGCCGGGAACAGCGGGTTGCGGACGCACGCACCGCTCCAACTCCACGATCACTTCCTCCATGGATTGAAAGCGGTCCTCGGGCCTCTTGGCCACCATCTTGCGAAACACCTCGTCCAACGCCCCAGGCACGTCGGGCCGGGCTTCGCACAACGAAGGAATAGCGGCCTCACGGTGCGCCAGGATCACCTTGACCAGCGAATCCCGCACGTAAAGTGGCCGGCCAGTAAGCAGTTGATAAAGCGTGCAACCGAGAGAATAGATATCGGCCCGATGGTCCACCGCGTGCGTATCTTCCGCCTGCTCCGGAGCCATGTAATCGCACGTGCCCAGCGCCTGGTTGCTTCCCGTCAACCGTTCGCCCGGCTCCGCGGTGGTCTCTTTTCCCAACAGGGCAAGCCCCATATCCAGGATCTTCACTCTGCCGGACTCGTCCACCAACAGATTGCCCGGCTTCACATCCCTGTGGACGATCCCTTGGGAGTGGGCGTACTGCAATCCTCGGGCCGCCTGGAGGATGTACTCAACCGCTTGTCCCACAGGCAACGGGCCCTGCTCCCTGAGCAGCTGCGAGAGCCCTTGGCCGTCGACGTACTCCATCACCAAGTAATGGATCGTGCCGTGCTGTCCAGCGTCCAGGGCCGTGACGATGTTTGGGTGCATCAATTTGGCCGCGGCCCGCACCTCCCGTTGAAACCGGTCGACCGCCGTGGCTGACGAAACCGCATGGGGAGCCAACACCTTCAGGGCCACCACTCGGTCCATGGTCCGATGGCGAGCCTTGAAGACCTGACCCATCCCCCCAGCCCCGATCTTCTCCAGCACGGTGTATTCGCCCAGCACCAGCCCTTCGGTGCGGCCCCTGTAAAGCACACTAGCCTGGTACTTGGTCAGCTTGCCCGTACGAACCAGCAACCGAGCCAACTGTTTGCTGTCCCTGGGCCGCCGTTGGGCCGGAAGCCGCTCGACCAGCTCCGCCACCTGCCGCGCCGACATCAGCCCGCTGCGGGCCAGGGTGCTGACGAATTGCTCCCAGCTGGGCGACATGATCTACGCCTTCACCGAACGCCTCCGCCCTGCCCGCCCGAAACACACGGTCACCTCTCCGGCCGTGCCCTCTCAACCTCGCCGTGCCCCCTGATCCTCTCTGCTACCGCCTCGCCCCCGGCAACCGCCCGTGGCTAGTCCCCACAGACGGGCCCTCGGACCGACCGACGCAACAGCACGCAGACGAGACCTCCCAGTCCATCAGCCTCTCCATCGCACCGGCTCCTCGGAAGCCCCGTCCGTCCCGTTCGGCTCTCAGGCATCTCGGGCAACATGGATGCCGCATCCATGAAAGCCTTCACAACGGGAAACTCTCCCCAATTGTAGCTGATCCAAAGTACGGGTACCAATGTGCCGGAGATTTTTTCTACGGACGGGACAGAGACCGGCGATAACCCCCGATTTAGGGAGAGTGCCTCTCGCCCAGGGCCGCTTGACAGCCGACAAGCCGCCTCCCGGTGCCGCGCGAGGCGGAAGGCCCCCATGGCGTACCAGGCGCGAGCGGGACGAGATTCGTCACCCGGGAGATGAGCAGATTTGCACAATGAGTGAAGATAGGCGGGCAGAACAGCCCGGGTGTGGCAGAATGATACACCGACTCAAAGACGTCCCCCTTCGCCGGAGGCCGGCCCCGAAGGGGAGGTGTTTCCATAACTTCCTCCAGAGAAAACGGTTAAGTCATTGTCCTCTCGCCGAACGCCCGCCAGCACGCCGGAACGGCATGAAGATTGCAGCAAAACAACCTGCTCATTCAACTGAGCGAATGCGTCGGGAAGGGAGTACCTCAGACGGAACCACAAGAGTCAAAAGGAGGACAGGTCGTTACGCCAAGTCGGACTCGGAAGCACGGAACTGGTTTCCGATGGTAGCGATCAGACGCTGGATTTTGCTGGACTCGTCCACAGACCATGGGGAAGGGACCGGGCTATGGATCGGGACTCCCACCCGCCGGACTGGGGGTGTGGGGGAGTGTCGCTAAGTTCATGTCATTAGTCGTCGGTTCTCGACACGTTACCATCCAGGAGACCCGTCATGAGTACGGCGTTTGAGACGGCAGCCCAGCCCCAAATGGCTGGACAAATGCCCACTGGGCCACCTGTCGGTCAGCCGCTGCACCGGTTGGCCGAGGTGCGGCAGCGGGAAGGTCTCTCGCGGCGCGCCGTGGCACGGAGGATGAAGGTGAGCGTCCGCGAGGTGGCCCGTCAGGAGCAAGCTACGACGGATGTGCCTCTGAGCACGCTCTACAAATGGCAACAGGCGCTGGAGGTGCCTGTGGCCGAGCTGCTGGTGGACAACGACTTGCCCCTGTCCCGCCCCGTCAAAGAGCGGAGCCAACTGCTGCGGGTGATGAAGACGGCCGTGACGATCCTGGAGCGTTCACGACAGCCGGCCATTCAGCGCATGGCCCAAGTGCTGGTCGATCAACTTCTGGAGATGATGCCGGAGCTGGAGGGGGTAGGGCCGTGGCCTGCGGTGGGAAGGCGCCGACGCTCAGACGAGCCGGGCCAAATCGCCTGTCGCCCGCTGCCTGCTCACCTATCGATGACCCTCGAGGCGTGCGAATAGCACGGGAGGTGTGCGAGTAGCACGGGGCGCGCGGTCCCGCATGCAGCCACGGCCGGGGGAAGGTGTCGCCGGGGGCGCGGCGCACGGTGTCTGCCAGTCCGGGGTCAGTCCAGGAAGCCGACCAGTTCACGGCTACGACTGGGCTGCTGGAGCTTTCGCACCGCCTTGGCTTCGATCTGGCGGATCCGTTCCCGAGTGACCTTGAAGATGTGTCCTACTTCCTCCAGGGTGTAGCTGTAGCCATCTCCCAGCCCATAACGGAGCTTGATGATTTCCCGCTCCCGGTAACTAAGCGTCTTCAGCACTTTGTTGATCCGGCTGCGGAGCATTTCGTTGGCGGCCCCCACCGCCGGGCTTTCGGCGCTGGAGTCAGGCAACAGGTCCCCGAAGTGACTGTCTTCGCTATTGCCTACCGGGCGATCCAGGCTGATCGGATAACGGCTCATGGCCAACACGCGGCGCGTTTCATCAACACACGTTTCGCTGGCCTCGGCCGTCTCTTCGATCGTCGGTTCGCGCCCCAGCCGCTGCTGCAGCTGGCGGGAGACGTTGCGCACCCGCGACATGGTTTCCACCATGTGGACGGGGATGCGGATCGTCCGGCTCTGGTCGGCCACCGCCCGAGTGATCGCCTGGCGGATCCACCACGTGGCGTAGGTGCAGAACTTGAAGCCCCGCCGGTATTCGAACTTGTCGACCGCCCGCATCAACCCGGCGTTGCCCTCCTGGATGAGATCCAGGAAGCTGAGGCCGCGGTTGCGGTACTTCTTGGCAATGGAGACCACCAGCCGGAGATTCCCTTCCGACAAGCCGCGCTTGGCCTCTTGGTATTGGGCATACATCTCCTTGAGGTACTTCACCCGGTTACGGAGGCTGGTGGGCGTTTCCTGCAACGTTCGCAGGATGTTCCGATACTCCATGACCCACGGTTCCCGCTGTCGAGGCGGACCATGGTTCCTCTTGTGTTCGTCGATACGGGCCTTCAATTCATCCACCCGCCGGCTGAAATCCTCCAGCGCTTCGATCATCGGCTCGATCCGCTGGGTGCGCAGGCCGAGCTCCTCCACCAGACGCACCGCCCGCCGGCGTGAACGGCCCAAACGGCGCCACGCCGCCCGCCGCTCGCCCATGGGCCGCGACTTGCTGGTGGCTACTCGATAATCCCGCCGGTTCCGCTTTAGAATCACCGTCAGCGTCCGCAGATTGTGGGGCAGGCGCCCCAAGATCTGCTGCTTCTCCAAGCGGTCGCTGACCGATACCTGGACCGTGCGGTCGAAAGGCAACTCGCCATCGTAGACCCGGCGAAGCACCCGCACGGCCTGCTGCAATACGTAGTCGCACTCGAGAACCTTGCGGCGGAACTTGGCCCGACTGATCTCGATCTTCTTGGCCAAGGCGATCTCCTGCTGTCGCGTCAGCAGTGGAATCTCGCCCATCTGCGTCAGATACATACGAACCGGGTCGTCAGACCACGATTCGGTCTCCTCGATCGCCAATAAATCCTCGGCCGAGTCGGCCAACTCCGGGTCCAGCTCAGAGTCCTCGGCCAGTTCCGCATCGGTCTCCTCTTCCAAATCGAGCCGCTGTTCCGCCTCCTCCAGCTCCAAGTCCTCGTCCTCGCGGGACCGGACGTCATCCTGCAGTTCATCCAAAAGTGCGTCTGCGTCGTACAATGGGAAACTCCTCACAACGCTCCTCAGTTGGACGCCCACCCTGGCCTTCAGCCACGCAAGCGCCACCGTCCCAACGCGAACACCCTAACTGCCCGAGCAACAGGTTCCCTCCGCCGCCTGCTGCCCGCGGCCACCAACCGCATAGACCCCCATCGTCCGACCGGCTGGCCGCCTCATCACACAGCCCTGGCAAGCTTCGCAATTGTACCATCACCCCGCCATCCGCGGCGGGCCGCCAACCCATTTGGTAAAGGATTCGCTCTGCGGTGACCCTTCGGTCCCCGCAACCCGGTGCCCAACACAGCCACCGTACGCAACAAGTTGCCTGCACGAGACCCCAGAGGCGTCTTGGCTTCCTGGGGACCAACCAGCCTTGCTCGGGATATCGCTCGATCCGCCGTTGCCCGGCCGGCCCCATGCTGAAACGCCAGTCGCCCTGTTGCCTTCATCCCCACGCCCAGAACCGGCCCCCCATGGATCACCATCCTGTGGCACGGGTTCCACCCCACCTTCGAACCCGCCTGCCCGGCCACACACCTATAGGGTGGCCCACAAGCGGGGCGAATCAATGGGTCGCGGCACCCAACCAGAAGTCCCCGCGGGGCGCGGTGACTGGACACGGATAGCCCCCGATGTGACTCTTTCAAGGCGGGAACGGCGCAATGCTTTCTCACCCGCATGCCTCTCAACCGAGGCTCGGCTCGCAGTGGGGGCAAGTCACTAAATTGTAATCGCCAATGCGCATGAGTCCAGACCCTGGTTGCATTTTCCCCAACCTTCCTCCCACTGGCCAGCGCGGCTGATACCACTGAACAGAACCAGGAAACTGCAGGAACATAGCGATACTGGGAAGTTTGGGCAAACTGGCTGTTTCATGCCAGCACCAAAATGGCCCCGTGCAATGGCCCGGCGCGGTAACGGCGCAGCCTCCGGCTCCATACCAAGCGGATTTTTGCCGAACACACCACACCGAGGTACAATCGTTTTTCGCAAAAGGTGGGTTGAGGCGCTCACGCCAAGGGGGGTTGGACGACAGCTGCGGCGGTGCACCTTCCGGATGGCGCAGACTGCCAGAGGGCGGGGTTTCGCGCCCCCCGGTTTCTGGCGCGGCCGCGTGGGGACGTAGTCGGTCGCGGGGCGGCTACGGGCTCATCTGCGGGGGTCCCCGGGGACGCCGCCGGCGCCTTTGGCCGGGCCATGGGCCCCACGACGTTCACAGGCCTCGGGAGAAAGGCGGGCAAGAAGAGACGCCCTCGATGCCTGGGCACACTGTCCATGCGTCGGCGGGCATTCTCTCGACATCTCGGGCCACCCAAGGGGTGGACGAGGCGCAGGGCATCTGGGTTCAGGCGGAAGCCTTGCCACGGGGGCTGCCGGTTGCGAGAAAGGTTCACGGATGGCCTCCGCGTCGAGGCTCGATACCTGTCAGCAGAAGGGAGGGATCGGATGAGTGAATCCATTCGGATAGTTGCCTTGGGAGATTCGATCACCAACGGCGCGGGCTTGGTGGGCGTGACCGAGGCGCAGACGTTTCGCCAGATCGTCCGGCGGGAATTGGGCGAGAAGCTGGGGGTGACGGTCGAGATGATCAACGCGGGCGTCAATGGCGACGTCGTCACGCTGGCCATCGAGCGGCTGGAGTGTGACGTGCTGGCCCACAGGCCTGAGATCGTCACCGTCATGTTCGGTGGCAACGAGGCGGGTTTCTATCGGCCGGAGACAGGCGGGTTCGCGGACACGCCGCGGGTGGATCGGAAGGAGTTCGCAGAGACGCTGGCCAAGGTCGTCGAGCGGCTCCGGGCGGCCAGCGTCACGGTGATCCTGATGACCTGTCCGCCCATGACCGAACGGTACTGGGGCATGCATCTGGAGCCGTACCAGAAGTACGGCATCAACTTCCTGGTCAAGCAGTACGCTGAAGCGGTGCGCAACGTGGCCGCCGGGAAGGCCATCGAGCTGGTCGACGTCTATCGCGCCTTTGAACAGGCCCCGGAACGGCTCGACTATTTCCCCGACGGTCTACACCCGGACGCACGCGGCCACCGCGTGATCGCCGAGCTGCTGGTCGAACGGCTCGCGCAGATCATCACCCGGCGGACAACTGCCGGTCCCAAGCATCCATCCCCCTCTTCGCCGTCAAACGCGAGAAACCCGAAATACGAATCGCGAAATCCGTAATTCAGATGTCCCAAACGTCCCAGTGCACCGCTAAATGAGCCTGCGCAATTGCTGCCCCACGGACAAAAGGGCTACTGCACCGAGCGGAGCTCGAACAGGCGGTACTCGTACCCATTCAGGTCCACTTTCAGGCTTCCGTCGGCCAGCGCACGACGGCTGACTTGCCGGACTTGGCCCATGTGCGGATCCCGCACCTCGATCTTGGCCGCTGCACGGAAACCCGACATATCCGGTTTGACCATCCAGGCCACA
>DQVB01000179.1 GCA_015661985.1 Planctomycetota bacterium
CTGGCCTCCTTCGTCGTAGCCTCGGCCGAGGATCACAGCGAGGGTGGCCCCGTGCTCGTGGCGGGCGACGACACGGCGGCCGAGGCCAAGGGCCCGAAGCTCTACGGCAAGGGCTGCCACCATGACGCCGTGCGTAGCAGCCACAGCCACACCGTATGGCGTTGGGAGCGTGGGGGTCAGATCGTGGGGGTCAGATCTAGTTTTTCTTTTCTTGGCGTTGTCCGCGTCACCTTCGGGTCCTCCGCGGTGGCACACTGCCGAGCGGCAGGGTGGGTCGAGGCCCGCGCCAGTGGCCACACCGGGCCGGTGAGGAACATGAACCCGAACAGGTAGCCACTGGTGCGGGCCGATGACCCACCATCATCGCCCCATCGCCCGAGTCGGCTTCGACGGTGGCGAAGTCGTAGGGTGGGTCAAGCGGCGGGACGGGGAACGAGCCGGAAGCGGGTTGGGCATCGTTCGAGCGACACACATTGGGCGCGCCGGAAGAACGAGCGCCGACCCACCACCAAGCGTCGCATGAGCTCCTTTCACCGCTTAACACCGATTCGTCAGGCCAGCCCTCAACCGGCCCGGCCGGGCCGACCACCTCGTCTCCTTTCTGGCTGAGTGACCTGTGGCCCCATGCTGGATGATTTGTGACCCAGTGAGCCCCTGGCGAGTCGTCCTAACAGCCGTCATAATCAGGGCCAAGCGCGTGGATTGGCAAGCAATTGGCAAGCACAGGAACTGGTCATGCGGAGGCTTGGCATGGATCTGAAGTCTGGATTTGGGCTGATTCTGTTACTCGTGGTTTCCGCGGCCGGGCAGCCTTCCCTTGCGTTTGCAGCCGGTGCGCTGCAAGCTGGTGTGGCTGTCGAACCGATCCTGACGGACCGGCCGACGGTGCCGGTGCACGATCCGCTTTACGCCAAGGCCCTTGTTCTGAGCGACGGCGAGCGAGAGCTGGCAATTGCAGCGCTGGATATCATCGGTGTCAACAAATCGCTTGCGGACGAGATTCGGTCGCGATTGCGATCGGCCCTTGGGCTGAAGCCGTCGCATGTGCTGGTCACGGCCACCCACAACCATCACACGCAGGGCCAGGTGGCGGACGACCTGGTCGAGCGGGTGGTCAAAGCGGTCCGGCGTGCTCGCGAACAGATGGTGCCGGTCCGAATCGGTGCTGGTACCGGGCACGAGGATCGCATCGTGATGAACCGCCGGCTGCTCCTGCAGGACGGCGGGCAGTGGACCATCCGGCGAGCGAACCCGTCTCCACGCGACGACGAGGTGGCAAAACTCGGGCCGGTCGATCCGCAGATCGGTGTCTTGCGCATCGATCGAACGGACGGTCGGGTGCTGGCCGTGCTCTACAACTATGCCGTGCACGCTTACGGCGGTGCGCCCGACGGCGGTGTGACGGCCGACCTGCCCGGTGCCGCTTCGGCGTTCCTGGAAGAGTCGCTCGGGCCCGGTGCGGTGGCGATATTCCTGCAAGGGGCTGCGGGCGACATCACGCCGATCCGGTACAAGGACGTCGATGCGCCCCCGCCAACCCAGCAACTCGGCATGACGCTCGGCCTGAGCACGTTGCGGGCCGTCCACCGCATTCGCACCGAGCCGGCCGGCCGACTGCTCGTGACCAGCGAAACGATCGTGCTGCCCCGCCGCTCGGACCTGCAAGAGAAGATCGCGGCACTGGAGGCTCAACAGGAGAAAATCCTCCAGTTCTTCACCGGCATCGGCTGCGGCGCACACGGTGCCGGCACGTTCTTGAACTTCAAGACGTTCCTGCCACTGTACCTGAAGCATACGGTCGACCCGGAACACCCGGCCTATTCGTCCTACCTGTACCTGCACGAGTCGGCGACCGGCCGGCACGACCTGAAGCACCTGGATGCCGAGAACCGCCGGCGGCTGCAGAAGTACTTG
Organism: Planctomycetota bacterium; assembly: GCA_015661985.1. Lineage (GTDB taxonomy): Bacteria > Planctomycetota > Planctomycetia > Pirellulales > Thermoguttaceae > SZUA-1497. Next base: position 1,915 of record DQVB01000179.1, read on the forward strand.
GAATCGATCCACAAGATGGAGGAGCTCATTCGCCTGCGTTCCAACCTGCAGTTGCTTCAACGCCAGTTGGCTCGGAAGGAGCGGGGCGAGATACGGGCTGAGATTCAGGCGATTCGCATCGGCCCGCTCGCGCTGATCACCTTCCCGGGCGAGCCGTACTGCGAGATCGGCTTGCGGATCAAACAACGCTCGCCCTTCAAGCATACATTCCTGGTCAGCTACGTGAACGGTCACGTCGGCTACGCCCCGACAGCGGACTCCTACGACACAGTTTGCTACGAAAACAGCCACACGCCGCTGGCCCCACAATGGCAGGCGATCTACGAAGCCGCCGCGCAGAAGCTGCTGCGCGCCATCGCGGACGAATAGGGGCGTGGGTTCAGGGTCGGGATTGTGGTTGTGGCTCTGAGGCTGACTCTGTTTCTGATCGGGCTTGGGATTCGAGGGTTGAGGCTCGAGGGTTCAGGGTTCAGGGTTCAGGGTTGAGCGTCGAGCCGACTCGGGACGTACGTTGCGTTCGCGGGTGGCTTCGGTTGCGCTGGCGCGAGGCCGGCGACTTTCGGCAGCGGACGGCACCGGCGGACTGCCTGCGAGCCTGACACTTGCAGGTCGACTCCGCCGGACCAGGTTAACATTCAAGTGCGTCGGACCTGCAGGAACAGCCAAAGGAAAGGAGCAAACTTCAGTGAACGGTCAATTGACACGGCGAGCGTTCTGCCGATGGGGCATGGCGACGGCCTTCAGCGGCC
>DQVB01000141.1 GCA_015661985.1 Planctomycetota bacterium
CTGCCCCCCAACCATGGCCGGAACATACAAACTATCAAGGAGTTACGCAATCCCAAGATGTTTACAGCACTGGTCTCCCGACCCCGCACATGGCCTGACCGCAGGTCTCCAGTGTCCTGCGGCACCCCCAAGCGCTGTGCGCGGGTCTCCCGACCCCGCACATGGCCTGACCGAAGGTCTCCAGTGCCCTGCCAAGCGCTGTGCGCGGGTCTCCTGCCCCCGCACCATCCGATCCAAACCCATCTTCGGATTCAGATGGATGCCCACCTCATCCACATAAACCACCACCTCGTCCTCAGCGGCATCCTCAACCAGCTCCTCGATCTCCCGCAATCGCATCCCTTTTTCGCCCGTTCGACCACGTCGACTCCATCGTCGGCCTCGGCCGCCCCCGACGGGCACCAATCTTCTTCAACGCCACGCTCATCCTGGCCACATGGATCCGGATGCCGTCTTCTCCGCCATCGTCTCCACCAGCATCTCCCGCGTCCAGGCGGGACGCTTCCAGCCATGCTCCAGCGGAGAGGACGACACCACCTCCCACAACGTGGAGAGATACGCGTCGGTCAATTTGGACTCACCATTGTCCACCCGGCCGTCGATCAGAACCCTCTTCCCCGCCTTCCCGGAACCGCGGCGCCACCCGATACACCGTGCTCCGGTTCAGCTTCAAGGCCCTCGCCGTGTCCGCCACCGACCGCCCCTCCGCCAGGTTCAGAACGATCAAGTACCGCGTTCTGAGCCTGGCGTTCTAGCACTTGCCACATCTCTTCGGCACCCTGTGCCTGTCCTTCCGTGGAATCCTGGGAATAATACCGTCCATGGGAATCCCTCCTGCGGACCTCGTGTTCAGGGTGCCGGTAATGCCCACCAATTCCCAGTGCCCGGTTTTCTCCGGCTCGCCACAATCCCAATCCTGATGCCGAATGGCGCACGGTCATTAAGAGACGACCTTTCGAGGGCTGGGCGAGCTCCGCATGGCAGCGAATTGTGCTACGCGGGGTGTGACCTCACCTTTCTGAGCGCAGAATCAATTCGGCCAATCGTCTTCGAGTTTTTTCGTATGCGGAGGGGTCCTTTTCCCATTGGAACCACGAGGTGGCCAGGGGGAGGATCAGCTGTTGGGCCTGGTCGGCCAGGCCGTGGCGCTCGAGGATGGCCAGGTACTCGTAATCTTCGATGGCGTCGCGTAGGGCTTTCAGACGCAGGCTGGGAGCGATCCCTTCGTAGCCCACTGCCCGGCCGGGGTAGACCAAGGTGCCTTCGCCGTTATAGAGGGGCTGGGGACGTCCCCGGCGGCGGTCGAGGGTCTTCGGGTCGGTCCAAGGGTCTTCCACACCTTGCCAATACGACATGCCACCCCAATAGAGGATGCCCTGGATACGGTATCGCCAAGCGATCCAGGCGGGCACACGATAGTTGAGCAAGGGGAAATCGATGTGCCACCACGGCGTGGGTTCTCGCTGGCAGAGCGCCGTATAGGTCCAAACGGTTTCGCCCAGGGCCTGGCGCTTAGCGGCGCTTTCCGCCCGGAACAGGGGAAACAGGGGACACCAGATATCCACCGCGCCGCAGAGATCGCCCCAGTCGTCGTTTTGGGGCCATGTTTGTTCCACCACCAGCACTTTGAGCACGGAGCGGCATTGGCGGATGGCGCGACCCCACGTTTGCACGTAGCGGTACGCCTCTTCGTCGTTCGGTTCGTCCTTCAGATAGGTGTAGAAGATCACCTGGGGGCGATCCAACCGCTCGGCGGCGCGGTCCCAGGCAGCCAGCCACCGGGCCAACCGCTCGGCCTGGGCCACCGGGTCCCGGACCACGCTGCGTGGATGGGGCACTCGAAAGGCGTTGACGTGATAGCGATCGACGAACCGGCGAAACGCCTCGATCTGCTCATCCGGGATGCGGAACGAACCGTCCGGCTGCTCTTCGGGCGCCAGGCTCCCTGGGGGAGGCGTGGCGTTGACCCGGTGCCGCGAGAGCAGTTCGGCACATTGCTCGTCCACCTCGGCCCAATCTTCAGGCTCCGGCTCCTTGCCCGCTTGCGCCCTGCGACGATAGTAACTGCGCATGCGTGCCGCTGGCGAGCCCAGGGCCGTGCGGAAGGTAGACACGCGCGGCAGGGCGAAGTCCCAGACGACCAGCTGCACCGGGATTTCCGCCGTTTGGCGCCCGGCGGCCGTCACACGATACGTCCCTCGATATCGGCCGGCCGGGGCGTCGGTCGGCACATACAGATCGACCCAGAAGCCATGGGTCTGTTCGGGCGGCAGGTCGAAAGGCACAGCCACGAACCGGCCGCCCTCCAGAGGCCGGCGCGTCAGGGGGTGGCGCAGCGGGATCAGCGGATCAGGATACCAGCCGGGTCGAAACTCCTCGTTGCGGTACGTGCCGTGCGTCAGTTCCAGCTGGTGTTGGCGGTAGATCCGGGTCTGGGAGGCTGGCAGCACGGTGCCGTCCGGGCCAACCAGGTCGCCTGGCACCAGGGCGATGCCGTTGACGGGGACGTCCGAGCGCATGAGGATTTGAAAACTCTCCCATTCGTTCTTGGCCCCCGCCAGTTTTACCGCCAGACGCTTCTGCGGCGGGTCAGCGCGGAGCAGCCTGCGCGTTTCCGTCACCGTCCACACATGCCACGCGCCGGTCGACTCAGAGGTCACCACCAGACACACGGCCAAGGCCATCGCCACATTGCCCGCTCGCATCGCCATGGTCCCCTTGCGAAAAGATGTAAAGATGTGCAGAACCTCGCGCACCACGCGTCGGTTATCCCGCCGGGCGGGCCTGTTGTCAAGCGCTGCACGGTGCCGGCCGCGGACGGCCCGGCGGGCCGGACAGCGCGAGGATTGACAGAGCCGGGGCGCCCGGTAGACTGATGGGCCTGGTCGGGGCGATGTCTTTTTTGGAGTTCGAAGGAGGTTGACGGATGTCTTTTCAACTACCTGAGCTGCCCTACGGGCTGGGCGGATTGGTTCCCTTCTTGTCTGAGGAGCAGATGCAGTACCACTATGGCAAGCACCATGCGGCGTATTTCACCAAGTTGAACGCGCTGGTCGCGGGCAAGGCGGAAGCGGATCTGTCGCTGCGGCAGCTGGTGTTGCAGTCGTCCGGGGCGGTGTTCAACAACGCTGCCCAGGCGTGGAACCACACGTTTTTCTGGAACGGCATGGCGCCGGGGGCCGGTGGCGACCCCGGGGGGGCGTTGCGGGAAGCGATCAACCGGGACTTCGGCAGTTTCGACGCCTTTCGCAAGGCCTTTTCGGATGCCGCCGTGGGCCTGTTCGGTTCCGGTTGGACGTGGCTGGCCTGCGACGGCCAGGGCAAATTGGAGATCCTTGCCCTATCGAACGCCGATACGCCACTGAAGCAAGGCAAGGAGCCGCTGCTTACGCTCGACGTATGGGAACACGCCTACTACATCGACTACCGCAACGAGCGGCCGCGGTACGTGGAGGGTTTCTGGGGCGTGGTGAACTGGGAAGCCGTGGCCCGCAACTATGCTTCGGCGACCGGGGCCAGCTGAGGCGGTCGATCCTTCGCCGGAATCGTTGGCCACAGAGACACGGAGCACACAGAGGTTTTGCAGAATGACGTGCGGTGCACGAAGGTCCCTCGTCGGTCTGTTTTGATCACAGAACGACGACCTGCCAAAGCCTGCCAGCACCGCTTTCGCGGCAAGTGTTTCCCTCTCTGGCCCCTGTGTATCTGTGGCCAGATCGCAGGTGAATACTCCGGGCTAGCCGACCGGGGCGCAAGCGACCGCCGTCGACGAGGCCGACACCTGGGAGGCGGTCCTGGTCGTCACGTCCTCTCCTGCGGGGAGAACCATTCGGTACTTGGCCCGTGGCGCTTCGGCATGCCGCTGGATCGGGCCGATGATTAAGCGAGCCAAGTCGGCCCGCGACACCCAGAGGGACTTGACCAGTCCAGCCATGCCCATCACCTGGAAGAAGATGCGCACGCCCCGCAGGCCGTCGAATTGCAGCAGGGCTCGGGCCAGGTTCAGGGGGTTATAGAAGGCAGCATATCCCAACAGCATGTTGATCTGCCGCAGCCAAGGATGGCGGCAACGGGTGCAGATGGTGCGGTTGCCGTCATACATGTAGTCCTCCACCGGCTGGGTACCGACCCGACTCAATACCAATCCGTCCTGGTAGAGCCGCTCGTAGCTGCGACTGCCGGTCATGGGAATCAGCAGGGTGATCTGGCAGCTGATCGCTCCGGTTCGGTGGAGGAAGCGGATCTGGTTGAGTAGCCCGGCCAAGCCGTCGCGGCTCCACAGCGGCTGGCCGTCATAGTGGATCATCATCGGCATGGGGGCGATATCGTGCTGCACGAGCGCCCGGAACACGGCTTCGGTCTTTTCGGCGCTTTGTCCCTTCTTGACCAATTTGGCGGTGAGATCTTCGATGCCGAAGTAGAGACTTCGCAGGCCCGCTTGGCGGGCCAGGGGGAGCAGGTCACGGTGTTTGTAGACATCGGCTTCCGTCGCTTCGGTGGCAAAGGCAATCGCGTCGCGGAAAGGCCGGCCGCGGACGGACGAACGAGCCATGGCTTCCAGGATCTCCTCGGTCACCGAGCGGCGGTTGAAGAAGTTGTCGTCGCAACCGAAAAACGTGTGGATCCCCGTATGCTGGGCGATGGAAGCCATCTCCTGCGCCAGCCGCTCGCCGCTCTTGTACCGGTAGGTGGACTGGTTGTAGGCGGGGATGGGACAGAAGGTGCAGCGGAAGCGACATCCGCGCGAAGGCACCACGGTGAGAATGTTTGTATAGCGACTCAATCGCGGCATGGGCACCGGCCGGCGAGCCAACCTGCGGCCGCGGTGGGGTGGTTCGAACAGGCCCAGGGCGGCCAAAGGCGTGGGCAATTCGTCGAGATCGGCCACCAGGCGCTGGATGCCCGTGTTGATCAGGTACGGGGGATGGCCGTCACCGTCGTCCGGGCGGTAGACCAACCCGGGGACGTCTTCCAATGCGCCGGCCCGGCGAGCCCGCCGAAAGGCCTCGAGCAGCGAATCGCCGGGCCGCTTGAAATCCAAGAGCCGTTCGAGCAGCTCCAGCAGCACGTACTCCTCGCCGGTGACCACCACATCGGCCCCCACCGCCCCGTCCTCGGACAGCCCGAAGAAGTCCCACGGCTCATAGATGGCCTTGGGCCCGCCAGCGACGATCAAAGGCCGGCCGGCTCCCAGTCGCCAGGCGTCCCGGATGAGCCGATAGGCCGGCGCGCTGTGGATTTGCATGGCCGAGATCAACAACAGCTGGGGCGGCCGGCCCCCCAGCCTCGACTCGTCGGCACGGATCCGCGGATTCCACGGCTGCATCACCACTCGGACGTTCGTCAACCCGGCCGAATACAGGGCAGCGGCCACCGAGCTGACCGCGCCGGGGATGAGAAGCTTGTCCGTAAACACATAGGGACCGATCGCCGTACGCCTGTCAAAGGCGTATACAAACAGCACAGGGATGTCGTGCCGCGCCGCAGCCTGGCCCACGCGTCGCTCCAGTTGTCCGTAGGCTCCCGGCGCCACAAACCGGTCATCCCCTGATCGCTTGGGCAACTCCACGACAAGTCCTCCGCCTCACGCCCTTCGTCGCCGATCGCTGTGCGTTCCAACCTCACCGCCCAGCCGTACTGCCTGGGCCGCCGGGCCCCGCCGATGGCAGAACCGCCCGACGAAGGGCCATCGTCAACCGCTAGTCTCTCCCGTGGCAAGGAATAGTCCCATGAGCCCATCGCCCGGCGCACGGTGAGCTCACACCCTGTTGTGCCTCCCTTGTCCCCGTGGGTTAGTCAGGCAGACACAAGCGCGGCCTGCCGGAAAGCCTCTTTCGAACGGTGCTGAATCGAGGTGGTCCATTTTCCCCGTGCTCGCCCAGCATGGCAAGTGCTCAGCAGGCCCGGGCCATGGCTGGGGGCGAAGCGGGCCCCCAGCACAACCACCTCGCGCAACCCGTTGACATGGCGTTGGTTGCATCCAACACACCAGGGGCAGTCGGCCACTGAGAATCGGCTGATGCCCGAGAAACGGTCTTTCCCATGATGGCGGAACTGCTGAATTCTCCGGTTTTGCTGACGGCACAGCCGGGCAGGAAGCCGCACTGGGCAGCGCTGCAAGCCTGGTCGGTCGCATGTGGCGGGGCGCTGCACCAGTGCCCTCGGCCCTTCAGAGGAAACTTTCCAGGACCTCCTGGGGGGCAGGCCCGTACGAGTGGGGTTCGATGGTACAGGTGGCGCGGCCTTGGCTGCGGCTGCGCATGGCGTTGGAGTAGCCGAACAGTTCGGCCAGCGGGGCGTGCGCTTCGATAACGGTGTTCTTGCCCCGCTGGTGCGTCCGATGGATGGTAGCCCGTCGCTGCTGGAGATCGGCCAAGAAGTCGCCGTAATGTTCTTCCGGTGTGGTGACCTCCAGTCGCATGATGGGTTCCAGCAGCACGACACCGGCCTCGCGCAGCCCCTTGTCGAAGGCGTCGGCTGCAGCGATGCGGATGGCCGTTTCATTGGTCTCGCCTTCCCGGACCGCAGCGGCCGTGATGGTGATCCGCACCCGTAGCAGGGGAAACCCCAACAGGCCACCGCCCTGGGCCTCCTCCTGAAGCGCCTCCAAGGCGGTGGACAGCAGTTCGCCGGGCAACTGGTCGCCGCAGTCGCCCGTGACGAACACGGGCGGAGTCGCCTGGTCGCTCGGTTCCATCCGGATGGTCAGCTCAGCGAAGAGCTGTTTGCCGCCCATCAGGCGATGACATCGGCCCGTCACCTCGACAGCCTGCCGGACCGTCTCGCGGTAGCTCACCCGGGGATTGTGCACACGGACATTGAGTTTGAAATCGCGGAGCAGACGGTGCTTGATCACCTCCAGGTGCAGTTCGCCCATACCGCTGATCAGCGTCTGGCCGGTCTCCGCATTCTCCTGCGCACGGAAGGTGGGGTCTTGGCGCTTGAGCATTTCGAGCACTTCGGCCAATTTCTTCCGTTCCGTGGATGTCTCCGGTTCGATGGCCATAGAGATGACCGTCTCCGGGAAGGTGATCGACTCCAACAGGATCGGATGCCGAGGATCGCAGAGCGTGTCGCCAGTGACCGAGTGCCGCAGGCCGATCAGCCCTATGATATCCCCGGCATGGACCTCCCGCACTTGCTGCCGATGGTCGGCCTGCACCCGCCACAGCTGAGGCACGTTCTCCTTCTTGTTCTTGCCCGGATTCAACACGCGGCTGTTCTGCTTCAGGCGGCCAGAGTAGACGCGCACGTAGTGGAGGTCGCCGTGCCGATCGGCTTGGATCTTGAACAACAGTCCGCAGAAGGGTTCGTGCGGGTCGGCGCGACGGACCAGTTTCTTCTCCGGGTCCTTCGGGTCCTGGCCCTCCACAGGCGGGATGTCCGCCGGGCTGGGCAGGTACCAGGCCACGGCGTCCAACAGCGGCTGGATGCCGATCCCATCCAGGGCGGAACCGCAAAGGACGGGCACAGCGTGGTAGCCGAGCGTCGTCTGGCGGAGCACGTGCCGGACCAGCTCAACCGTGACAGGCTCCTCGTTCACCAGCCGTTCGGTCAATTCGTCGCTCCACAGGGAGAGCTGATCCAGCAGGTGGGCCCGCCACGTTTCGGCCTCGTCGCGCAGCTCATCAGGGATCGGCTCCACACGCACCTCGGTGCCTTCGCCCGGCGGCAGGAAGGTAACCAGCTCCATCGTGATCAGGTCGATCAGGCCGCGGAAGGCGTCGTGCCGGTGGGGGGGGCCGCTACCCACAGGGATGTTGATGGGCAAGGGCTTGGCTTCCAGACGCTTCTCGATCTCCTCGACGGTCCCAAAAAAATCGGCCCCTTCACGGTCCATCTTGTTGACAAAGGCCAACCGAGGGACGCGGTAGCGATCGGCCTGGCGCCACACCGTTTCGCTTTGGGCCTCTACACCCTCGCGGGCACTGAAGACGACCACGGCGCCGTCCAAGACGCGCAGGCTACGTTCCACCTCGGCGGTGAAATCCACATGACCTGGGGTGTCGATCAGGTTCAGCGTGATGTCGCCCCACGGGAACGTGACACAAGCGGCATTGATCGTGATGCCGCGCTCCTGCTCCTCGGGATCATAGTCCGTCACCGTGGTGCCGCTGTCCACGTAGCCGAGCTTGTGGATGAAGCGCGCATAGTAGAGCATCCGCTCGGTGACGGTCGTCTTGCCGGCGTCGATATGGGCAATGATCCCGATGTTGCGGAGTTGGGACAGTATACGCGGCATGGAACAGCCCAGATCGAGTCCATCGATGGCCGACATCGGCCGCGCCCACCCACAGAGGGCCGGCAAACAGCCACGGACACTCAGGTACAGCCCGGCGCGCGACACCGCCGCGCGTCTGCTCCAGCGTGGCGGCTTCCAGATAGCGGCTACCAGGCGAAGTGGGCGAAGGCTTTGTTCGCTTCGGCCATACGATGCACGTTCTCCCGTTTGGTCATGGCGGCCCCTTCGCCCCTGTAGGCAGCCAGTAACTCGGCGGCCAACTTCTCGTGCATCGGACGGCCCTTCTTCTCCCGGCAGGCGTGGATGATCCAACGGATGGCCAACGATTGCTGGCGGTTCTTGTTCACCTGCATCGGCACCTGGTACGACGCCCCGCCGACGCGACGAGAACGGACTTCGATCTCCGGCTTCACGTTCTCCACCGCCTGGGTGAAAACCTCCAGCGGGTCCTTGTCGGGCACCTTTTTCTTGATCTCTTCCAGTGCCCCGTAGAAAACCGTCTGGGCCACCGTCTTCTTGCCGTCCCACATCAGGCAATTGATGAACTTGCTGGCCAAAAGCGAACCGTGTACCGGGTCGCCCTTCAGTTGCTTCTTGCTGGCGGTGATCCGACCCATGGTGCGTTCCTACTATGCAAACGTGATTGCGGGCCTGCCTGTTGGTGTGCGAGCCTACTTCTTCTTGGCGCCATAACGGCTGCGGGATTGTTTCCGATTCTCCACCCCCAACGCGTCCAAGGCCCCGCGGACCACCTGATAGCGCACCCCAGGCAGGTCGCGGACCCGACCGCCGCGAACCAACACGATGGAATGCTCCTGGAGCGAATGCCCCTCCCCAGGGATGTACACCGTGGCCTCCTTGCCGTTGGACAGGCGCACCCGTGTGATCTTGCGCAAAGCTGAATTCGGCTTCTTGGGCGTCATCGTCTTCACCTGAAGACACACCCCTCGCTTCTGGGGGCACCCGTCCAGCAGAGGGGCTTTGCTCACTTTAGTTGGCCTCTTGCGACGCCTCCGCACCAGTTGGTTGATCGTAGGCATATGCTCTCCGACTCGATTCGGACTCCGGTAACGCTCTGCCCCGGTCGCCCATTGGGCCGCGGGGCATCAGACGCCAGGGTAAACTTTTGAGTTTACGCGCACCGCCGTCCAAGTCAAGGGGCGGTGGGCCCGGGCTGGTCCGTGCGAGGGCCCACCGTGGGCGGGCAGGAGAAGCTCCGCAGCGGGCCTTCTGCCTTTGGTGTGGAAAGGCGCTGCCTCGCAGCCAACCCCCGGAACAGCGGCCCCTGGGCCGCCCCTTGCCCCACAGTCTGCCTACCGGGACGACGCACGGGGGTCGGGCCGCGGTTCGGCCGGCCGCCACGGGCCGACCTCCATACCAAGATGCTGCTCTGGCGAGGCGACCAGCCTGCCTTTGGGAGCTCGATTCGCCGGCAGTGACGACCAGGTGGGGCGCTTCCCGGCGGCGACAAACCCAGCCCGCTTGGGCGCTGGGCCCCCGGAGCTCAGCGCCCTGGGGCCGCTCCGATCGGCTCCGGCCCCACTGCGTTCGACCCACGCTTGCCACGCCCCCTGAAGCTGCTCGACGCTTTCCAGGCCGTAGCAGCTTCGTAGTGCCGCGTCCCAGCCCTCCCTAGGCCCAGCCAAGGCAAAGGCCAAGAAAGTCGCTTTATCTCCGCGACTGAGCAAGTATGAGGTGACCGAACCGGCTACGCTGTAGGCCGCTCGATCCTCCGCAACAATGGCCTCCTGCTGGAAAAGGGACCGCAGGTCCGGCCAATTGCCCGTGCGAGCGTACCAGGCGATCAGCCGGCGACAAGCCTCCCGCCGAGCAGCATCGTCCTTCAAGCTGGCCGCGCCTTCATCGGCCCACGCCGGTAGCATGCCCGGAAAGCGCGTCGCCAGGACCACGTGGGTCATCTCGTGCTCCAGCGTACTGCCCAAAAGCTGCATCCTGCTGCCGGTCAGCCACATCTTGTGATACCGCCGCTCGGGACCGTCAATCGGCCAAGTAAAGCCCCGGTCGACGCTTTCGGATAATGTCACCGTAATAATCGTCCGCCCCACGCTGGGGGGCAGTTCCTCACCGAGCCACTCTTGGGCCAGCTGGCGGCGATATCGATCGGCCTGGGCCAGGACGCTCTCGGCCAGCGACCGCTCCTCGGCCAAAACGATGAAATTCTGGTTGTGGGCCCAGTTTCCTCCCCAAGCTAACGGGGC
>DQVB01000344.1 GCA_015661985.1 Planctomycetota bacterium
GATGCGGCCCTGCGCCGACTGCTGGAGACGGCCTGCGAACTGGCCGGCAGCGACGGCGTACCGGACCGGATTCATCCCGGCCTGGTCGGAGTGGAGCACTTGGTCTGCGCAACGGCCATGTCCGCCGAGGCGGTGGAGCTGCTGGGGGAAGAGGTGTCGGTGATTCGGCGCGAGCAGGCCCTGGCGTACCTGGCCGAGTGGCTCAGCGAGTCGGCGCGCGGCGTGTCGCTGGGCGAACTGATAGGACGGCTGCGCGGCCTGCGCGCCGAACTGCTCAGCCGCGTTTTCGGCCAGGATCATGCCGTGCACGCCGTGGTGGAGGGGCTGTACGCGGCGGAGGTCACCGCGCCGGCCGACCGCCAGCGCAAGCGGCCCAAGGCGGTGTTCGTGTTCGCCGGGCCGCCCGGGGTGGGAAAGACCTATTTGGCCGAGCTGTGCGCAGCGCACCTGAAACGCCCCTTCCAGCGGTTCGACATGACCGCCTACAGCGACCACCAGGCTCACAACCAACTGGTCGGCTTTGCCCCCTCTTACCGAGGTGCCCATCCTGGTCTGCTGACCGGGTTTGTCAAGAAGAACCCGGACGCGGTCCTGCTGTTCGACGAAATCGAAAAGGCGCACCTGACCACGATCCAACTGTTCTATCAGATTCTGGATGCGGGCCGGCTGGAGGACAAGTACACCGAGGAGGACGTATCGTTCCGCGACACGATCATCATCTTTACGACCAATGCCGGCCGCAGCCTGTACGAGAACCCGAACCGCAGCGGCATTGCGGCGGCCAACGCCGGCTATCACAAGCAGACGATCCTCAGCGCGCTGGCCAACGAGAAGAACCCGGCCGACGGGCGGCCGGCCTTCCCGCCGGCCATTTGCAGCCGCCTGGCCCAGGGCTATCCGGTGATGTTCAACCACCTGGACGCCAACGAACTGGTTCGCATCGCCGACGCGGAAATGCGGCGCACCGGAAACCTGCTGGAAAGGCAGTATTTCAAGGCATTTGGCCACGACGAACTGGTGCCCCTGGCGTTGGTGTTGCGCCAGGGGGCCAGGGTCGATGCCCGGCAACTGCGCAGTGAAGCCGAGCAGTTTGTGAAGGCGGAACTTTTCAAGTTCTGCAGCCTCTTCAGCGGGCAACGGGCGGAAGAGGTGCTGGAGGAAGCGGACCGGGTGCAGTTCACTCTTCCGGACTCGGAGCGCCAGAGGCCGGAGATCGCTGAGCTGTTCCAGCCGACCGATCGGCCCGCCGTGTTGCTGGCAGCCGACGAGGGGTTCATTGAACTGTGCTGCCGGCAGGTGCCGGAGATCCGCTGGGTGGCGGCCCGGAGCCCGGAAGAGGCCGCCGAACAACTGGCCGTGGAAGAGGTGGACCTGGTGCTGCTGGACCTGTGGATGGGTGCGGGGCGGACGGGCGGCGGGGCTGAGTCGGCCGAATGGATCGATACCCGGTCGGCGGGTTTCGACCATGTACCGCTTGCCGCCCGCACCCTCGACCTCGGCCGCCGGATGCTCCGCCTGCTACACGAGCGCTTCCCCCAGATGCCGGTCTATCTGTTGTCGCTTGCCGGTGAGCCGGCGGGGCAGCAAGGCGAGCCGACCGCCCGGCGGCCGACATCGATCTTTCAGACCATCGCCATGGACGCGCGCCATGGCGAGTCCGGCTGGCCTGAGCCGTCTGGCAAGTCACGGCGCCGGGCGGTGGATGACGAGCTGTTTTTGGCGTGCGTGCGGGCCGGCGGGGCGCGCGGGCTGGTGGCCACCAACTTCGGCACGCCGGCAGCAATTGACGAGGCGAGCCGGCAGCAGTTCGTAGCAGCCTTGAGGGAAATCGCCCTGCGGCTGTACCGCGAACGGGTCGCTCGCCGACTGGCCCGTGAGCGCAAAGCGCTGGTCTTCGAGACGCTCAGCCGCATCGATCCGGACCGGCGCGTGCTGGAAATCCGGCTGCGCGACCTGCGCCTGGCCCGCGCCGTGGACGCTGCCGATGTGGGGGAGGTGATGAGCGAGACGGAACGGCCGGCGACCCGATTCGCCGATGTGCTCGGCGCAACGGAAGCAAAGAAGGCGCTGGGCTTCGTGGTCGACTGGTTGCGCCACCCCAAGCGTTACGCGGCCATGGGCTTGCGCCCGCCCAAGGGCGTGCTGCTGACCGGCCCGCCGGGCACGGGCAAGACGATGCTGGCCCGGGCCGTGGCCGGAGAATCGGACTGTGCCTTCTGCCAGGCGTCGGCCACCAGCTTTGTGACCATCTGGCAGGGGAGCGGACCGCAGAACGTGCGCGACCTGTTCCAGCGTGCGCGCCGGTACGCCCCGGCCATTGTGTTCATCGACGAGATCGACGCCATCGGCCGGCAGCGGACCGGGGGCCCGGGCGGACGCGCCGAGGAGGAGACGCTCGATGCCCTGCTGGTGGAGATGGACGGGTTTGCCGCCGAAAGCGGCCCGCCGGTCATCGTGCTGGCAGCCACCAACCTGGCCGAGCAGCTCGACGAGGCCCTCAAACGGCGTTTCGATCGGATCATCGAAGTCGATCGGCCTGCGCGAGCCGATCGGCTGGAATACCTGCGGCGCGCCTTTGAGAAGCGGAAGAACTCCAAGGTCAGCGCTGAGCTGCTCCAGCGCCTGGCCGAGCAGAGCGCGGGGATGACCATCGCCAACCTGGAGCGCGTGGTTCAGGAGGCAGGGGTGACGGCGGCCCAGGAAGGCCGGCCCATCGACGATGCCCTGCTCGAAGATGCCTTCGAACGCATCCGCATGGGCGAAGCCAAAGAGACCCCCGACCCGGAAACGCTGCTGCGCATCGCACGCCATGAGGCGGGCCACACGGTCATTGCCTGGCTGGGCGGCAACCGACCTTACCAGGTGACGATCGTCGGCCGGGGCGCTGCCGGCGGCTATATGGAACGCAAGCCGGAAGAAGAGCGGATCATCTACACCAAGGCGGAGCTGGAACAGCGCATCTGCGAGAGCATGGGCGGGCGCGCCGCAGAGATCGTTTGCTACGGTTCGGAGCAAGGCCTCTCCTCGGGCGTGGCCAGCGACCTGCAGCACGCCACCCAGTTGGCCGTGCGCATGGTCAGCGATTTCGCCATGGACGACCAGATCGGACACATCGCGCTGGGGGAACTGGCAGGACGGGACGGCACGCCCGGTCCCATGTCCGAGCAGGTGGCCCGGGCCGCAGAACGGATCGTCAAACAGCAGCTCGAGCGCGCCGTGTCGCTCTTGCGGGAAAACAAACCCCAACTGGACAGGCTCGTCGAAGCACTCATGGAAAAAGATCGCCTGACCGAACCGGAACTAGCCGACCTGTTGGATTAACGATTTGATTCCAAGAATCGCAGGACGGAATCTCCCAACGCACCGGGCCGATCACCTCTATGCCGGCGCGACGACCTTTCGGCACATGTACCCGTTCACGGGTAGGGGCGGGGGCCCAACATAAGGCAGCATATATCCCCACAGTGTGTTGAGTCTATCAAGCCGATGTGGCCTTTTTGAAGCCGCTGGGGGCACAAATCTGGAAACCTTCCGAGCCATCGTACCGCCGGTCGCACAGGGAAAGCCATTGCCGGACGAACGCGACTGGCCCTCTTGCGCCCGTAGCGACAGTACAGCCCAGCTGAGGAGCGCACTTTGGGCCAGCGAGCTCTGCCTCGTCCCGCGCCGGAAGGGAGGTCTGCCCTGCAGCCCAGCGGCTCCCCGGGCACAGCTCGCCTGAGAATTGGCAAGACGCCCGCTGAAGCTTTCTGACGAGCTGTTTCATCTTGGGCATCGGTACCAAGAGGGCGAGATCAGCCGATCCACGCTGCAGAGAGATATGGCTGCGGTGCGTCGTGGTGTACGGGAGCAGCTGGAGCGTGGGGCTCGTCGTCGCTGTTCGAAGACGGCGGCTACGTGCGGTGGGTTGCTGGATCGGGAGGGGTATCTGTGGAGTTTCGTTCGCGTGGAAGGGGTGGAAGGGGAC
>DQVB01000348.1 GCA_015661985.1 Planctomycetota bacterium
GGCGGCGTGGCCGACGTGGAGGAAGCTGCCGGGTAAGACGCGGGGGGAGTTTCTGCAGCGGATCGCCGACGTGCTCCAGCGACGCGGAGACGAGGTGGCTCGGACGATCACGCTGGAAAACGGCAAGCCGTTGGCGCAGAGCCGTGGCGAGTTGGCCATGACGGTGGATCACCTGCGCTGGTTTGCCGCCGAAGCGGAACGGGCGTACGGGCGCGTGGTGCCGCACCAAGTGGAGGGCAAACGGCACCTGGTGATCCGCTCGCCCGTCGGCGTGGTGGGGGCCATCGCCCCGTGGAATTTCCCGCTGGTGCTGGCCGTACGCAAGATGGCCCCGGCCTTGGCCGCCGGATGCACCGTGGTGCTCAAGCCGGCCAGTGCTACGCCGCTCAGCGCCGTCCTGCTGGCCGAGGCGGTCGACGAGGTGGGCTTGCCGCCAGGCGTGTTCCAACTGGTGGCCGGGCGGGCCGCGGAGATCGGGGCTGAAATGTTGGAAAATCCCATCTGTCGTAAGATCACCTTCACTGGATCGACGGAAGTGGGGCGGCGCCTCATTGCCGGGGCGGCCGAGGGGATCAAGAAGCTTTCCCTTGAGCTGGGCGGGCATGCACCGGTGCTGGTGTTTGCCGACGCGGATTTCGACCGGGCCGTCTCAGGCACGGTGATCGCCAAGTTCCGCAACACGGGCCAGTCGTGCATTGCCGCCAACCGGGTCTACGTCCAGCGGCCCATTTATGACCGGTTCCTGGAGGCGTTTGTGGAAGCCACCCGGGCCCTCCGCGTGGGCAACGGGCTGGAAGAAGGCGTGGACGTCGGGCCGGTGATCGACCAGCGGGCCTTGGACAACGCCCTGGACCACATCCGCGATGCCCAGCGGCGCGGCGCGCGAGTGCTCTGCGGAGGCCGCCGCTGGGCGGACTGCCCCGAAGGTTATTTCCTGGAGCCCACCGTGCTGGCCGACGTGCCACCCGATGCCCTCTGCATGCGCGAAGAGACCTTCGCGCCGGTCGTGCCGGTCGTGCCCTTCGAGACCGAAGAGGAGGTGGTGCGGCGAGCCAACGCCACACGCTATGGCCTGGCCGCCTACGCCTTCACCACGGATCTTGCGCGCATGTGGCGGTTGGCCGAAAACCTGGAAGCCGGTACCATCGGCATCAACGACACTGTGCCGGCCACCAGCCAATGCCCCTTCGGCGGCTTGAAGCAAAGCGGCTGGGGCCGGGAACTCGGCACGGAGGGCCTCGACGCCTTCCTGGAAACCAAACACATCTCTTTGGGAGTGGAAGCATGAGCGACCTGCTGCCGGGGTATCTCCAGGTGAACCGCGATGAGTTGGGCGCCGGCACGCCAGTGCGGGTGACCGTCTGCGGAGATGCCAACGACCTGGCCCGACACATGGCCGAAGCCATGATCCGAACCGTTGAAGACGCTGCCAGCCAAGGCCGGCAGGCAACGATGATCGTGCCCGTCGGGCCGGTCGACCAGTTCCCCGTGCTGGCCGAAATGATCAACCAGCGACGTCTGGATTGGGGCGACGTGATGCTCATCAACATGGACGAATACCTCACTGACGACGACCAAATGGTCAGCATGGAGCATCCGCTCAGTTTCCGCGCTTTCATGGATCGCAAGTTCTACGGCCTAATCGACCCGCCACTGGCTCCGCGTCTGGAAAACCGCGTCTTTCCCGATCCGGCCGATCCGGAGCGGATCCAGCAAATCATCGATCGCCGCGGGGGGGTGGACGTCTGTTTCGGAGGGATCGGCATCAACGGGCACATGGCCTTCAACGAGCCGCCCGAGCCGGGCGAGGAGATGTCGGTGGAGGATTTCGCGGCCTTGCCCACGCGCGTGCTGAGCCTCAGCCGCGAGACGCGTACGATCAATTCGGTCACCGTGGGCGGGGAAATCTCCATTGTGCCACGGCGAGCGGTGACGGTGGGCATGCGAGAGATCTTGGCTTCGCGACGCTGCCGGTTCTATTGCAACCGGCCCTGGCAGCGAGCGGTGGTCCGCCGGGTACTGCACGGCCCCATCACCGCCGCCTGCCCGGCATCGCTCCTGCGTACCCACGTGGACGCCCAACTGGTGGTAACCGACCTGGTAGCCGAACCGCCCGACATCCGCCTGCGGTGAGAGCAAGAAAGGGGCGCAAAAAAAGGCGACGGGTGTCCTTTTGAACCCCACCGGCGTCCCTTCGGTCGCCGGTTCGGCCGCGCCGAGAGGTGCGGACAGCATGGCCACTGCACCGAGGATCGAAACGGCGAGAAGCGAGTTGTGCCTCATGAGTTTCCTCCTGTCCATCGCGCGCCGTATGCGCAAGTTGTACGTCAGCCTTTCCAGGCTGACGGTCAGGCTAGAAAGCCTGACGTACTTTGGTTGCGGCTTCGCTGCATTACGGTGACTTTGTTTTACTTCTTCTCCAGTTTGCGGATCGCCTCGCCCAATTCGAGCAAGCATTGGACCGTCGTTGCCGGCAGTCTGCCATGGCGGTCGGGGGCCGCGTTCAGCAACAGGTTTGTCTTTCGGCTGCGGGTTTTGCGATAGAGCGTCAGCAGTTCCCGTTGGACTTCCTTCATCTGCTCGCCGGGCTCCCAGAACCAGCCCTTGCTATGGGTACCCACCGCGATCGTGTCGCAGGTTTCCATGGGGATGTAGTAGGTCTTGCCGTTGTGCTCGATCGTCGGAACATGCCCGTCGGACGGCGCCAGCGAGCGCTCGCCGGCGATGATGTCGAGCGGCCAGTACCTGATGCGCCGCGCGTTCGCCCCGTAGCCGTGATTGACGACGACCAGGCAATCCGGCTGCAGCGACTTGACCGTATCGTAGGCCTCTTGCAACCGGGCGGGCGGTATCACATGCGCCGCATCGAGCCACAGGACCGCGATCGGACCGTAGTCAGTCAGCAGTTCGGTGATCTGATTGCGGGCGTGCGCGTACCACTGGTCGTCGCTCGTTGGTAAGTCCAAAATTCTTTGAGGCTGAGGCGGCGTGGGGGGCTCAGTTTAACGGACACGCATATCCCGCCGCTCTGGCTGCCCCCCGAAGGACCCGCCGCCGGGGCAGCCCTCTTGAGATCCCGCCCCGCTTGGCGCATCTTTAAGATCCCGCCCCCGTTGCGACCGAAACGGGCAGGGATTCTCCTGCCACGACTGCCGCCGCGCCTTTCGCGTGATCATTGACGGCCTGGTCCAGCAAATTCCCTCCTGGATCTGCCGCTGGAAATGCAAGGCGTGCGGCAAGGTCTTTACCGACCTACCCTCTTTCCATTGGCGCGGCCGCACCGCAGCTATAC
>DQVB01000471.1 GCA_015661985.1 Planctomycetota bacterium
CAGCTTGTCCACTTCTTCGGACATCCGCTCCGCAAATTGCCTCGGGCTCACGTGGTCCACTCCCGCAGCTTTTCGCTGGTCACGTGTCACCCAGATGGCCGCCATCTGCAGCGTCGTTGCGGCATAGACCTTGTCAATCAGGCTGTACCATCGACCTCCTTTCACCCCCTGATCCAGGGCCGTCGGGCACCGACGCGCAGCGTTGGTCGGCGGTCTGGCCAGATCCACGGTTTAGTCCAGACCCAACGCCGTTGGGCCCGGTCCGCTCCGTCGTCACTAGCCCCGCAGGACACTACCGACGGTTGATGGTCCGCTCTCTGGTCCATTCCGCATCCACCTCCCTCACGCCCCTTCGCTCCACGCGACCACCGCTCGCGCGGCGGTGCCCGACCCCGCTTCCTCGCTACGATGGGTCCTCATGATTCCTGCCGGAGGGTTTTCCCCGGGGTGTGCCGCCAGTTCGCTCCTTGCCGGAGCGCGGCACGGGGCGGAAGGCCTAGGCCCTTGAGTCACGCAGCGGCCCCCGCTGCGTCTTCGCCCGAGTTCCACCACCTGATTCTCCGGCAGGTCTCCAGCCTTCACGCCTGCCTGCCCGCCAGCGGGCGCAGGCAGGTCACCGAGCCTTCCGAGCATTCTGTCTCCAACTCGTCGCCCCTGGATCGGTCTGTTTGGCTCCAGGGCTGACCGTCTTGACGACGGCATCTTGGGCTTCGCCACTTCCTGGCAGGCTCGCCACGACGACAGGCCGCGACCACCGCTGGGGCGGCGGTGGTGCGGTTTCTCATCGTACGGACTGCTCGTTCCCCTCCAGTTGCTTCCCACGCCTCCTTGCGGAGACGCCGTTACCTTCGGGTACAGGGTCCAGACCAAACCCTGACGAGGACTTTCACCTCGCTGACTCGGTGCGCTTGGATGCGCACTAGGGCAGGCCTCCTCGCCTGCCCCGAGCGAAGCGTCCTCGCCTGCCCGGAACACAGCGTCGCCCCCTGCCCGGCACGTGAGGACCCGTCTGTTGGGGCAGTCTGGGTGGTTGAATCTGGGCAAACAGAACAAGGCGGGGACGCTTCTCCTACCAGATTTGCTGACTTCGTTCGTCGGCACAGCCCATGGGGGGCCGACCGCAGCATTACGAGCAACAGGTTGGATCTGCCGTTGGCCAACTCGGCCAGATTGCCCATAATCCGCGCCGGACGGAGAGCTTGTCCCCTGGTTCATGGCGGGCCACCCGTGTGTGACGCGAACATTGCCGATCAGCACCCAGAGGTGGGGTCGACGTCGGCCCTGTGGCGCAGACGATTTCCCCATCGCCTGGCCAGTGCCGTGCGCCGTCGGGCCCGGCGCTGGCTTCGACCACACCGGGGACCCGCGGCGGTGGAAGCGGCTTGGCAGTGGCTGAGCCGACGTGGGGTGGGCGAAGGCGTCCGGCCGTCCGACGCCGCGGCGTCGCCTTGTCCGGCCCTGACCGCCGGGTGCATCGAGACGGCCCTGGCCTACGGCGACCGGCAAGCCGCCCAACGGTGGTCCCAGTGGTTGGCCGCGATCCAGCGCCCCGATGGCGCGATCCCCGGCCCGCTGGCGGCCGCCTCGCCGCCCTGTACGGCATTGGCGGTCCGCGCCTGGATAGCCGCCACGGAGGAGATGCCCGCCATGGAGCCCCCCGCACGGCGCGCCGCCGCCTACCTTTGTCGCTGGGTCACCGAGCGGGCAGGCTACCGAAGCCGGTTGGGCAAGCAACCGGCTGTCTGGGCAAGGGGCGTGGCCCCCGCCCTTTGGCTGGCCGGACAGCGCTGGGACCGAGCAGATTGGCTCCGGGCGGCTCGGCAGATGGCCACCCTGGCGGCCGACCACTGGTCGGGCCCCATCAGCGAGTTGCTTCGATCGGCCGAGGAAAACTTGACCTTGGGCCGCGTGGGCCTGGCCCGCTCGGCGCTCGACCTGGTCGCCCGTGCCCAACGCCCCAGCGGCGCCGTCGCAGAAAGTACCCGGGGCGGAGCGATACGATCGGCCGTAGTGGCGCAAGCTGCGGCACTGTGGTTCCGCTCTGGTTTGCTCGCAGCAGCCCGTCGGGCTATGGATTTCCTCCAGCGGCGTCAAGATCCAGACGGAGGTTTCGCTGCCGCCTGGTCGACGCTCGGTTGGGCAAAACGCCCCAGCGAACAAGACCCTTGGGCGGCGAAACATTACTTGGACGCTGCCCGTTATCAGGTTGAGGCCTGTTTCCGCGACGCTTGGCAGGCGCTGCCCGACCAGATCGATCCTCACGACGGCCGTTTCCAGGCTATCGTCCGCTGGATGGCCAAACTCGCTCCCCGTTGCCGTGTGGCCGACGTAGGCTGCGGCACCGGCCGTTTCCTTCGGCACCTGGCCGATCTGTTCCCCCAAGCCGAACTGACCGGAGTGGATATTTCTTCGGCCGCCCTACAGCGCTTGCCCCCTTCGGTGACGGCGTGCCGGGCCAGCATGCTGCGAGTGCCGCTGCCCGATGCAACCTTTGACGGGGCCCTGGCCGTCGAATCCCTGGAACACTCGCTGCTGCCCGAACGCGCCGTGGCCGAACTGTGCCGGTTGGTCAAGCCAGGCGGTGCTGTGCTGATAATCGACAAAGACCGCCGGAAGCAGCCGCTGTCCGAATGTCAGCCCTGGGAGCGATGGTTTCTTCCGGCAGAACTGGCTCGGTGGCTCCAGCTGTACTGCGGGCAAGTGGCCGTGCACCCCGTGTCA
Source organism: Planctomycetota bacterium (assembly GCA_015661985.1). Classification (GTDB taxonomy): domain Bacteria; phylum Planctomycetota; class Planctomycetia; order Pirellulales; family Thermoguttaceae; genus SZUA-1497. The sequence goes on from DQVB01000471.1 coordinate 2,722, forward strand.
CACAGCGAAGGCCAGCCGGGCAGCGACCTCTTCCTGGCTGCGTGGGGCGTTCGGCTGGCTTGACGACCCACTGGCCCGGAGACGTGTTGCCCGCGCCCAAGCCCCCCCAGGCGGCCCGACGCCTTTTGCAGAACTCCCGCGCCGAAATGCCTTGAAGCCCCCAAGACCCGCCTGTATAATCTGGAGCTTACGCCAAAGCCCCCTTCGTCTAGTGGCCGAGGACATCGGATTCTCAGTCCGAAAACACGGGTTCGACTCCCGTAGGGGGTATTCGGATATGCCACGGATTGAATGCTTATCGCCGCCTAAAGCCGCGATAAGCGGGAAAAATCCCCACCGTTGGCGAAAACATGTATTCGGAACAGGATTCCGAATAGATCGGCAACACGTTGACAACCGGGCCCCCGGGGGGGGGCTTCTTCCCGCCAGGTCGCGGACGGTTTGGTCGCCTCCGGGGCTTTGTCATGCTCTTGGCTTTTCTGCGAGGCGCTCTTGCCTCGCATCTCCCACGGTTTCCCATAACCTGGTCTATCGCAACAACTTGCGTTCTACGCAAGCGCCTGTCCACGTTCCTTGCGTAAGTCATACGTCGGGCGAGGCGTTGCGGCTGGCTCGGATGGGCGCGAAAGGAAACGGCACAAGTCCACTTCAGAGGCCCTCCCAATATGGGTCGGAGGCCTGCGGCCGAGGAATGTGGCTCGGTCGCAAGACCGGTCGCATCTCATTTGGTTCAGGATCGTAGTCCATGACATGCGCCCCTGGTGCGGATCCGTTTCGGGTTCTGGCGACAGGCTGGGAAGCCTGTCCCACCACGGCTCACGGCAGGAAAGACTCGATGCGTGTGTGGACTTTGTGCGGCCGGGTGAGGTAGGCTGGAACAGTGAACTTTGGGTGCCGGCACGCGGGGCCGGTGCCTGGGTTTTGTGGGGGGGTGATCTGCCCGTTGGAGCTTGGCGAAGAGGGGAATCGCTGTGGAGATCGTATTCCGGCACGCCGTTGTTCGACGCTTCTGCGCGGTGGCCGTTTGTCTGGTTGTGGCAGGGCGTGGCTTGGCCGATGCTGGTGAAGCGGTCCCCGCGGTCCGGATCGGCGTCCAGGGTCAAGTGGGGTGCGGACCAAACCCGAAGCGGGTCGAACGCCTGCGGATCACCCGCGCCGGAACTTACGAGAACTACCTGGTGGACAGTGGCTGGGCCGGGGGCAATCGGGTGAAGATCACCGCCGACCATGTGACCCTGCGGAACTGTGAGATCCGCAACGCCACGGGCAACGGCGTGGGCGTCTTCGCAGACCACGTGGTGATCGAGTCGTGCAAGATCCACCATTTGTTGTCGGGAACTTACCGGGAACAGGACGATGCGCACGGCGTGACCGGCGACGGGGAAGACATTGTGATCCGCAACTGCGAGATCTACTATGTTTCCGGCGACGCGGTGCAGTTCAGCCCCGATCGCCGTCCGTGGGACAACGTGGTGATCGAAAACTGTACCTTCTGGACAGGTCCGCTGCCTGAGGACGCCGGCGGTTTTCGCCGTGGCGAGCGGCCGGGCGAGAACGCCTTCGATTCGAAGCAGGTGCCGACGAATCCGCGGAGCAACGTGACGATCCGCAACTGTTTGTTCTACGGGTGGAACCAGCCCGGCCAGATCAGTTTGATGGCGGCGATCAATGCCAAGGAACACGTTCGGGTGCTGGTGGAAAACTGTGTGTTTCGGAACAACGAGGTCTGTTTTCGGCTGCGCGGCCCGACGAGCCGCGGCGGGGCGCTGGTGACGATCCGCAACTGTGTCGTATACGATTCGCGCGTGGCGGTGCGCATGGAAGACAACATCCGGGATTTGAGAATCGAGCGGTTGGGGTTTGGGCCTGGCGTGGTGCGCCGCTACCACCAGGTGGGCAGGGGCCCGTGGCCTGGGCTGGAAATCCACGGCGAGTACGCTGCGCCGCCCTTTGAACAGCTGCTTCGCAGGGGCTTTCCGTAGGGTTGGGGGGTAGCGACACGCGGGGCGGTGGCCCCGGCGGGCGGAAGCTGGTGCGGCGAGAAGCGAAATACGCCCAGCTCGGGAAGCCAGACCACAGAAGTGGCGGTATCTCACGAAGAGCCTGTTTCAAGACTTCATGTGGGTGCTCGGCGCGCACTGTTGCGACGCTCGCGACGTTTCCAACGGGATTGCGCTTGCTACGGCGGTCAGGTATGGCTGAAGGCGCGGCGAAGAACGTTCTGCTGACAGGCCGGCCGGGATGCGGCAAGACCACGGTCGTCCGCCAGGTGTTGGGCCGACTGGGTGATCGTCGCGTGGCCGGTTTCTTCACCCAAGAGCTGCGGGAAGGCGACCGCCGGGTCGGTTTCGAAGCCGTAGGCCTGGGTGGAATGCGCGTCGTGTTGGCCCACGTTCGCCTGCGATCTGCCCAACGGGTAGGCCGGTACGGAGTGGCGGTGGCCGAATTCGAGAAGTTCCTTCAAGCGGAGTTGGACTGGCAGGCGGGAGCGGTCGACCTGGTGGTCATCGATGAGATCGGCAAGATGGAATGTCTCAGCGACCGCTTCCGGCAGGTGGCCGAAGAAGCTTTGGCATCGCCGGTGCCCGTGTTGGCCACTGTGGCGGCCCGGGGCGGCGGATTGATCGCCTGGGTCAAGTCCCGGCCGGATGTGGTGTTGGTCAAGGTGACGGCTGACAACCGGGACGAGCTGCCGCAGTGGGTGGCAAGCAAATTGCAGGCGGCCAACTGAGGTCGATTTTTTGCCAATTCGTCACAAGTTGTTGCGCGACAAGAACTTGTGACAAACATGTTCGTCTGTACAGAGTAGTTCCGCTAGGTCTTGCTACGCAATTAGTTGCGCCGAACAGCCTGTCCGCAACCACCAAGAACGGCAAAGCTCGAGCTGAGA
>DQVB01000470.1 GCA_015661985.1 Planctomycetota bacterium
CCTGGTCCTTCATGCACACGAACCGCTCAAAGGCGTCCTCGGTTGAGGCCATCGCCGAAAACCCACACCGTTGACCGGGCCGGCCCGATCCGGGCCCTGCCCGGGACTGCCGATCACCCATAGACTCGTACTTAAACTATCGACGCGCGGGCAGCACTCTCTGAGCTGTCGCAGGCCGCAGGGAGGCTGGGAGAACATAGACTCGTACAAACTATCGACGCGCGGGCAGCCGGCAAGGTTACAACCGTCTCCTACCGTGCGACGAAACCCTATGACGATCCCCGCACATCTCGGTGTGGCCGTCTCAGTCGGCCTGGGCCACCAGGGCCGCTTTCAGACGTTTGGCAGCCGCCTTGGGGTCTGGTGCGGCAGTGACCGCCGCGGAGACGGCTACACGGTGGAAGCCGGCATGCAGTACTTCGGCCAGGTTTTCCAGGTTGATCCCCCCGATGGCGAAGGCGGGAAGGCCGATCTGCTGGGCCACCGCCCGCAGCAAAGACACGCCGGGGTACGTGTCGAAAGACTTGGTTTTGGATGGGAACGTGGGGCCGACACCGAGGTAATCGGCGCCGTCCAACACCGCTTGGCGAGCCTGCTGAAGGGAATGGACGGAAACACCGATCAAGGGCCCGGGGCCGAGGATGAGCCGGGCGTCTTTGACCGTCAGTTCCTCCTGCCCGACGTGCACGCCGTCCGCGTCGGACAGCACAACGAGGTCTGGCCGATCGTTGATGATCAACAGCGTGCCGCTGCCCGCGGTGATGCGGCGCGCCGTGCGCGCCCGCTCCAGCAGCTGGCGGTCGTCCAGTCTTTTGTCCCGAAGCTGGATGAGATCGACGTCCGCTTCCACCAGCGAGCGCACCAGTCGGGCAAAGGCTTCTTCGGAGCTACGGCCGTCGATCAGCACGTAAAGCCGCGCCTCAGCCAACCGGTGGACGCTCGAGCGTGTGGTCTCGGCCGCCTTGTGCAGCGAGTACGAACGGTAGCGCAGCTGTTCCAGGCCAGCGGCCACCGCCGGGTCGAAGAGCTTGCTGAATTCTTCCAGCGTGCGGAGGGATTCCTGCAAACGGGTGAAATTGGCGCCCAACACGTCGGCCGGTGACCGGCGAACCGATTCCGACGGGGTGGAAAGTCGTGTACCCACGTCAGCCAGCGTCTGGCGGGCGGCGATCCGCTCCGGCCAGGGGATCGACCGCAGCAAGCCCTCCAGCTCATGACGCAGTGATTTGAGTTGTTCGGTCAGGTGGGCGTCGTCCAGCACGAAGCGCACGTAGTCCTCCACCACGCGCAGCCCTTCCCTGGCCCGATTGGCCGCCGCGTCCATCACGCGCAGCCAACCAACCCGGTGGGAAGCCGGCTGAGGGCCGCTGCTGTCACCGGCTGACGGGCGCCACGATGGGGCTGACGCCTCGGGCTCCGTCGGAGGTCCGCAAGCGGTGGCGGCAGGGCCTGGCGCGGCTTGGCCCGGCACCTCCAGTGGCTCTTCGTCGCAGTCCAGCGGCCCTGGAGTGGCCCCGTACCGAGCATAGATCTCCCTTTCCAGAAGATCCGGATCCACGCCCTGCTGGCGCAACCAGGCTGCCGTTTCATGATCGCCTGCGGCCAATCCGAGCAGCAAGTGTTCGGTGGCCAACACCACCGGATGCACACATTCCTGGAGGCGTTCGATCGCCAGGGCCATCGAAGTCTCCACGTCGGAATCCAACCGTAGCTGGTCCGCAGGCCGGCGGCGCGGGGCCAGACGGGGCCAGCGGCGTTGGATCGCCTCCGCGTCGATCCCATGACGGGCCAACACCGCAGCGGCTCGGCATTCCGCCTGGGCCACCAGCCCCAACAGGACTGAAGGGCCGTCGACCGGCGCCGTTTCGTCGCCGCTGGACCACCGGGCCGCTTCGGCCAACGCGCGCTGAGCTCCAGCAGTCAGTTCGGTCCTCATACTCTCAGTCTGGCACAGGACACCTCCCCGGACAACCGCCGCCCGGGGAGCGGCCGACGATTGGATTCTGCCTGCGAGGCTTCTAGGATGGATGCCCTGAGGATAGTCGATTCGGTTGGCGGCCTGCCGGCGGGCCTGCAGCGGTTGGTCGGGCCATTACCCGGCCGGTGCGCGCATATGGAGACCTGGCGGCTCGAGGTGAGCCACAGCAACGAGGAGTGCGTCATGCGAACAGTAACGATGGCGGTTGCTTTGGCGGCGGCCAGCCTGTGGTGTGTCGGGACCCCTGGGGCCGAGTCGCGTCGCGCCGGACGAGCGGGCGTCTATCCGCCGCAACTGCCTGGCGCCGACCAGGTGGAAGTCTACAAGACGGTCGGGGATGTGAAGCTGAAGATCTTCATCTATTTCCCCAACGACCGGAGGCCGGAACGAGCGCGGCCGGCGATCGTGTTCTTTTTCGGCGGCGGGTTCATGCGAGGCTCCCCGAAGCAGTTCGAGGCCCAGTGCGAGTACTTTGCGTCGCGAGGCATGGTGAGTATGACGGCTGATTATCGGGTGAAGACCCGCCACGACACCGATCCCGCCGACGCCGTGGCCGACGGCCGGGACGCCATCCGCTGGGTCCGTACCCATGCCAAACGCTTGGGCGTGGATCCCAACCGGATCGTGGCCTCAGGCGGTTCAGCCGGCGGAATGATCGCCGCCTGTGTCGGTGTGATCCCCACTTTGGATGAAGGGGTCGAAACGCCGTCGGTCAGCTATCGGCCAAACGCCATGGTGCTCTTCAACCCGGCGATCATGGGCAAAGAGGTGCCGGCCGGCGCGCGGCCGGGCGTCCGGCGTCGATTCACCGAGCAAATCATGCCCTTCCACCACGTGCGAGCGGGGCTGCCGCCGATGATCATGTTCTTCGGCACCGCGGACCGGCTGTTGGCCGGGGCTCGCCAGTTCCAGGAAGCGGCCGCAAAGCGGGGCAACTGCTGTGAACTCATGACCTGGGAAGGCCTGGAACACGGCTTTTTCAACTACGGGCGTCACGAGAACAAGCCTTTCCGGGAGACGGTCGAGGCGGCCGACCGGTTTCTGGTTTCCCTCGGATACTTGGAGGGCGAACCCGCGGTGCAAGAATTTCTCAACAGATGGCACCAGCGCACCACGAGGTGAGACGATGCGAGAGAAGAGTTTGGCTGGCCGTTTGGCGCTCGCAGCGCTGGGCTGCTTCGGCTCGGTTGCACTCTGCGGCGCACGAGCCGCCCAGCCGGAAAAGCCCCGCCCGACTTTTGCCGACGTGCGCTACGGGCCCCACGAGCGCAACGTGCTGGACTTCTGGCAAGCCCCATCGGAAAAGCCTGCTCCTTTGGTGATCTTCATCCACGGGGGCGGGTTCCGTTCGGGGAGCAAAGAAAAACTGGACGCCCGGGTCCTCCGCCGACTGCTGGACGCCGGCATCTCCGTGGCGGCGATCAACTACCGGCTGGTCCAAAACGCACCGCTGCCGGCGGCTCACCAGGACGCCTGCCGAGCCGTACAGTTCTTACGCTCCAAGGCGGAGGCGTGGAACATCGACAAGGCGCGAGTGGGCGCCTTCGGCGGTTCGGCCGGCGCGCAGCTGTGCATGTGGCTGGCGATGCACGACGACATGGCCGATCCGGACAGCCCTGATCCAGTTTGCCGCGAGTCGTCGCGATTGGCCTGTGTGGCCACGATGGGCGGCCAGACTTCGATGCATTTCGATTGGTGGAAGAAACACATCCCTGGCTATGCCGAGCCCCACCGGGACTTGACCGAACTTTTCGGTACCAGCGACCCGACCGAACAGCACCGCATCGCCACGGCCATCTCCGCTCTGGACCTGGTATCCCCGGACGCCCCACCCATCTTCATGAGCTACGGGATGGCCCCCGACGCCCCGGTGCCTTCCGATCCACGGCGAGCCCGCGGCTGGAAAGTGCATCATGTGAACTTCGGTGTGGCGCTCAAGAAGAAGATGGACGCCCTGGGCATCGAAGCCCACCTGAAATATCCCGGGGCGAAAACCAAGTACGCTTCGGTCGCGGAATTCCTGATAGCCAAGTTGGCTGGACGCTGGGGTTGAGCTGCGATCCAGACGCAAACGCCGCGCATGACGGGGCCACGGGCCCCGTAGCTCGGCCCTCTGAGCCGAATTTCGCTCCTTGGGTCGTTTCCCGTTCCGGGCTCGGAGAGCCAGGCTACTTCGAAGCGCTCGCCGAGGTGGAGTCTCGGCAAGCCACAGCCTTTGGGGCCGCCTGTTACGGCTCGCCGTCATTGCTTGCGGCCAGGTGGCGGGGGCG
>DQVB01000684.1 GCA_015661985.1 Planctomycetota bacterium
CAACGTCATTCTTGCCGCCATTGCGCTGCGCACCGCAGCACGAGGCGCCGAAAGGCCGGCGCCGCGGCCAGGGCGAACTCGACACATCGGGACGTAAGCGGGCGAGAGCTGGCTCGCCTGAAGAGGACGGCCCGGCCAAAACCCGCTGGCAGGCGGTTGTCGTGGTAACGGAGGTTCCGGTGATGACGTCACGGGACGGGCACGGCCTGGACGGCGTCGGCGCAGACGATTCCACCGGCCTCCTCGGTGCCGACCAGGACCGTTCCTTCTTGTCCGGCCTCGAAGGAGAACACCCCCAGGGAAAGGAAGCCTTCGGCCAGCGGTGGCTCTTGGCGCATGTTGATGCGCAAGGATTTCTTCTCGCGATCGCCGGCCAGGACCGTCACGGGAACGTGCGTGCCGCGGTTGGGATGAGGTCGGTAGGCCAGCCGTAGCTCGTACCGGCCAGCTCGCGGCAGTTTGAGCTGGAAGCGCAGCTTCGCCCCCGAGTCGGGCTGGGCGTACCGGTACCCGTAGCCGATATACCCCTTCACGCCCGCGCCCTCTGTCCAGGGGCCCGAGGCTGAGGCATCCACATCATCGACCACGATCCCGGACAGGGAGCGGGGGTCAATTCCCGTAGGCGGCCCATATGGTGGCGCTTCGGGCGGAACGTCGCTGGGGATGACGATCGGGCCGCTGACCGACTGGCGGCGCGCCTTGCCTGGCAGCTGCAGCAGCTTGAACAGCTCGTCCAGGTACCTCCGGTAAATATCCCGTGGCGTGCAGTTGAAATGGACACACAACGAGGCCGCCTTGCCCACCACTTCACCCATCATGCCACATGTTTTCATCACACGCACAGAACCGAGCGCCTCGTGCGTTACACTGATGCACCGGCCGGCCATGAACAGGTTCGATATGTTGCGCGAGTAGAAGCATCGGTACGGTATGGGATAGCCGAAGCGGCGATCCACCCGCCGGTCAAAGACAGCCATCGCTATGAACGGATTGTCCGGGTACTTTTGGGCGTACGGCTCCTTGGGATAATGGAGGTCGATGCTCCACGTGCTGGGCACGCAGCCGTCGGGAAACATGCGCTTGGTGACGATGTCTTCTTTGGTCAGGACGACGTCGCCCAACAGACGCCGCGATTCGCGCGGGCCCGCGATGAAGGCCACCCATGTGAGCACGGCCTTCCTGTGCTTTTCGGCCCCGTCGCGGTTCTTCATTGCGTTGAAGGCGCCATACACTGCGCGCAGGTTCCAATCGCGGATGGCTTCCACATCCTGGATCGGATCCTTGTCAAACCCGCTCTCCCAGAACCATTCGCCCCGGCCATCGTGCGGGTAGGGGAAGTCTTTCATCGTCAGGTCGAGCGCCCAGGGCGTTTCGGGGAACGGGACGGGCTTGTCCGCCACCTCCCATCGCCACATGTTGCTCATCCCCATGTGGCCCGTGCGGGTCATGTCCCAGTCGGCCCCGGCCAGGTAGCCGATCGTGCCGTGTCCTGTGCAGTCGGCATAGAGTCGTCCGACGAAGCGTTTGTACTCGTTCGTCCGCGTATCGAAGGCCAGCACGGCGGCGATTCGATCGTCCTCCTTTTCGACGTTGTACGCCCGATGGTTCAAGAACAGGTCGATGTTTTCTTCCCCCCGGACGACGCGCAGCTTCTTGTCGTCTTCGAACTCTTCCGCCCGCCCCGGCGACTTGGTGGCCGAATCCGCCAGCTCCTCAACGATCTCGCCGATACGGGGGAAACGGCCGCGGCGCGTGAGTCCCTGCGCCCAGACTCGCACTTCGCTCGACCCGTTTCCCCCCAAAACCGGGCGGTCCTGGATCAAGGCCACCTTGCACCCCATGCGGGCGGCCGAAACGGCCGCCGCCGTTCCCGAATACCCGCCGCCAATGACCACCAGGTCGTAACCGGCCTTCTCAACCGGCCTTTCCGGCAGACCCAACAGCTCGCGCCGCCACCGAGGCAGCACTTCCGAGTCGTTGGGAGGGGTGAAACCCAGGTCTGTGGTCAGCAGGATCGCGTCGCACCGCCCGTCAAAGCCCGTCAGGTCGTGCAGCCGCAGCCTGACCCGGGTTCGACGCAACTCGACCGTGCCCCCGTCATGCCAAAACCATTCGGCCCCTTTCGTACCAAAGGTTTCCTCCAGCGGCTTGCCGTCGATCCAAAGCTGAAAGCGGCCGGGCTGTCCCGGGGCGTTCCAGGGGGCCACCCAATCCTTGGTGCGCACGAAAACCCGATACGTCCCCGGCTCAGGTAATGGGATCTCGGTCGCCGCGTCAGTCACCGGCCGACCCAGGCCATGGGCAAGCAGGTACGGCGAACCCATGATGTCCACAGACTGCGTGTCGAGTTTCCAACCGCCATGGTCCCGGAAACTCTCCGCTTCGACCAAAACGGTTGCCCCGGCCGCAACGCTCGCCAACCACACCAGTACCCATCCGCTCAACAGTCCCGCGAAACCGTTTCCTTTCATCGTCATGGCTCCACATCTTTAGACTGGACTTTTGCAATCTTTCAAACGGCATTGGGAAAATAGG
>DQVB01000069.1 GCA_015661985.1 Planctomycetota bacterium
CGAAGCCCGTTTCCTCCCCGATGCCTGCCGCTCCGATGCAGGCGTCTAAATGTAAATATGCTTGGGCGTCGTGATGGGCCGGTACTTCGTGGAACTTGGCGGCTTTTTCTTGAAGCCAAATCGACCACGGCTTGCCGTTCTGGTAGCAGTCCTCAACCCGCAGCCGGATAACCGCACCGACCCGGGCGAAGCTGTAGACCATGATGCCGAACAGGGCGCGATCACGAAGCCCGGCAATGCGTGACGTATCGATGCTGTCCAAAAGTCTCCTGGCATCCTCCGGACTCAGGACCGGGATTTTGCCTTTCTTCACCACATGCCTCGGCCCGCGGACAGAAGCCGCCGGCTTTGTGGGGGGAATCTGGCCGCTGACCAGCCAATCGAAGCACATCCGGATGGCCGCCAGGTGCTGCTTTAGGTGGGCAGCGAATAGATCGTGCCGAGATGCTCGATGGAGGCAGCAATCACGATGGGCTCGATCTGCTGGAGGCCCACCTCCGGGTCGTCACACCGGGCAACGTCCGGATCGCCCTTCTTGCGGAGCCGATACGGATTGACCGCACTCCGGCAGGCTTTCATCTTGCGTGCCGCCGCCCGGTTCGGCAGGGTGCTGCGACTCACCCCGACGTACGCGGCCGCCTCACCGACCTTCAGGCGCCCCTCGAGCGTTGGACTCGGATACCCCCTGGATTGTCCACAAAGGCCCCGGTATACGCTACCACGACATTACCAAATCTGGCGCGGTTTAGGTGCACCCAAGGTAGGGTAACGCGCGCGGTCGAGTTCATGTGCCCCGGCACTTTTGAGCCGGTGGCTGGCTACCGGGCCGGAGGCCCCCGTGGACTGCATCCCGGAGAATGGACTGCCGATACCCGGCATGGCGTTGGCCCTGGCCGACAGCCTCGGCATGGCCGGCTGGCCGGACTCTTTCCCACATTGCGGATTCCGCCTACACTCAGTTAGAGGCGGCTGGGCTGTTCGCGGTGTGACGGCCGGTGGCCCGGCCGGCTCGTGTGGTCGGCCGGGCGATCTGCTGGCCCGGATTATTCACGTAGGCCGGAACAAGGTGGCGCAGAGTGTTGCCGGAGCAGGGGGCCGTCGGCGACCAGGGCGGGTGAGCGGGACCGTCGCCGACGGGGGGCTCAAGGGCCGGCGGCAGCTCGGCCGACGGGTTCGCGGGGGTTTGGCACCAGGATGGCGTTTGGATCATGCCGGTTCGGGTGAGGAGATTCTGCCGGAGCACAGGCCACGCCTCTGGCCCCGGGACTGCGTGGCTCGGCTGGTTGTTGCTCGTCGTGCTGGGGATGCCGACCATCTCCGGTTGCGGCGGGTGTCTGAAGTTCCGTTCGGAACCGAAGACAGCCGAGCAGCTGCTCGAAGAACGCCGGAAGCGCGAGGAAGAGCGGCGGAAGCCGCCCTTCGAAGTGGGTGCCTGGACGCCGCGGCCTCACCAGCGCAAAGCGGATCGGTGGTGGTACAAGCCCGGCCACTGGGTGAGTGCCACGATCCGAGCCAAGGCCAACAAGTTCACGCTGGTGGGGGACCTGGTCAGTGAGCTGGTCGACCGGCGGGGCCGGCCCATCCCGCTTCGGGGGATGCCCTATGCGATCAGGTTTTCGCGGCGGGTTTCGTTACCCAAGGGGCAGTCGAAGGTTTTCGAGACGCTTCTGTTCGCCCCGCGGACGGACCAGCCCAGTCAGGTATCGGTGCGCATCGAGGGCCACACGCCGAGGGGGGCGCGGTGGGAGGGAAGCCACGTGGTGTGGCCGTTGAAGTCCTACCAGTACGTGTTCGTCGTCTTGGCCACGGCGCCGAGCGACTTTGCCTATGTGAGAAACCTGGATTCGGTCAAGAACCCTTACGATTTGAAATTCGACAGCCCGGAGCTGGCGTACTATCACGTTCAGTTGGTGGAAGCCCAGCGTCACACGGCGCTGCCGTCGCACGCCCTGTATTGGACCAGCGTGGCGTACGTGCTGATGGGCGAGCTGGATCCCGGGGTTCTGCGCCGCTCGCAGCAGCAGGCCCTGTTGGACTGGGTCCACTGGGGCGGGCACCTGATCGTCAGCGGACCCGATGCCTTAGAGCCGCTGTGCCACACCCTTTTGGCTGACTATCTGCCGGCGGTCCGCAAGGAGGCTTGCCAGCTGACTGCCGAACAGCTGCAGGAGATCAGTGATCGCTGGACGGTTCCCGTTTTCGGTCGTCCGGGTCGGCCGCTCGAGCCGACTCGCCCGTGGGCGGGCATCCAGTTGGGGTTGCACCGGGCGGCGCGGGTCGTGCCGGGAACGGGCGGGTTGGTTGCGGAGAGGCGCGTGGGGCGGGGGAGGATTGTGGTTTCTGCTTTTCGTTTGAATCAGGGAGAGCTGGTCAGCTGGCCGGGTTTTGATGGCTTTTTCAACGCTTGTCTGCTGCGCCGGCCGCCGCGGAAGTTCTACGAGTCGGAGGGCTTGGTCCGCGTCGGCTGGGCGGACGGGCACGATCCGTTCGACCCCCGGCTGCTGACGGCCGTGCGCTACTTTACCCGCGATGCGGGCCGGCGGATGGAGTTTTACCGGCCGCCCGAGACGGGGGCCTTTCTCCCATACGGAGGTTATCGCGCCCAGGAGGCGACCGGGGTCCGTGCGGGTACGGACGTGGCGTCGTGGGACGATTTCAGCCCGGTATCCCAGGCGGCCCGCGAAGCGCTGACGGCCGCCGCGGCCATCGAGATACCGGACCGCTGGTTCGTCATCGGTGTGGTGGGGGCGTACCTGTTGGTTCTGGTGCCGCTCAACTGGTTGGTTTTCCGGATCATCGGCCGAGTCGAATTGGCGTGGGCCACCGCTCCACTGATCGCCATCATCTGGACGGGGCTGGTAATCCGATTGGCCCGCCTGGACATCGGATTTGCCCGCTCGCAGACGGCCATCCACGTGCTGGAGTTGCAGGGCGGTTATCCGCGCGCCCATTTGACCAGTTACCTGGCCTTGTACACGTCGCTGTCGACCACTTATCGGATCGAATCTCCGGACCCCGGGGCCGTGGTGCTTCCCTTTGCGCGGGAGGAGGGGGCGAGCGAGTTGCGATGGGGCCGCCAGGACCTGTCGTTCCGTTACGGCCGGCAAGCCGAATTGGGTGGGCTGTTCGTCCGCTCCAACGTCACGGGGTTGGCCCATAGCGAACAAATGCTCGATCTGGGTGGCAGCCTGCAGCTGGCCGATCGCCCCGGAGGCCGGCTGCAGGTGACCAACCAGACCCCCTTGACCCTACACGAAGCCCGGGTGGTCAGGAAGACGGCCACCGGTCGGTTGGAAGGGGCGTGGCTGGGTACGCTCGAGCCGGGCCAAGCGGCGGTGGGGCAGTACATTGCGATAGCTGATCCCGGCGAATTGGCCCAGCGGGCCGCCGCTCGGCGCGGCGGGGCAGGGCTGCCCCAGCCGTTGGATCTGGGACCGTTGATCGCCCAGGCGGCGTGGGGCGACCTGGAACAGGGGGAAGTGCGGTTGGTTGCCTGGTCCGTCGACCCCCTGGCCGGCGTGGTGGTCAAGCCGCGCGCTCCGCAAGTTCGGGAGTCGGCCGTGGTGGTAGCGCACCTGGCCTATGGCTTCGGGCCCGACCCACAGCGTGACCGCAATTGCCGGCTGGAGGTCGAGTGAGTTCCCGAGTGGGCCGTCGGGCCTTCGTCACCTCGCCCGGGGACGGAATGAACCGCAGCCTCGTCCCCCGGCGGCGCCCCCAGCGGGCGATCCCCCGGGCTGGCAGTTACAATGGGAGGATGGACGGGCAGCTTCAACCGGCTGGCGGCACCTGACGGGCCCTGCCGGGTTGGACCGGCCCGCAGGGGCTCGACGGCGCCCCGCTGGTCCTTTGCGCCTGTAGCTTGCAAAGTCACTCGAACAACCCGTGTCCATTGCCTGGCCATGATCGAACTGATCGACTTCACCAAACGGTACGGCAAGCTGGTGGCTGTCGACCGGCTGAACCTGAAGATCGAGGCGGGCGAAATGTTCGGGTTCATCGGGCCGAACGGGGCCGGCAAGAGCACGACGATCCGCTTCCTGGCCACGCTGCTGAAGCCCACCTCTGGCGAGGGCATCGTCAATGGCTACAGCGTGACGAAGAACCCGCTCGAGGTGCGGCGCAGTATCGGCTACATGCCCGACAGCTTCGGGGTGTACGACGGCATGAAGGTTTGGGAGTTCCTGGACTTTTTTGCCGTGGCGTACCAGATTCCGCGGACCCGACGCCGCCAGGTGATCGCCGACGTGCTGGAGCTGCTCGATCTGACCGGCAAGCGGGACGACTACGTCAACGGGCTCTCCCGGGGCATGAAGCAGCGCCTCTGTCTGGCCAAAACGCTCGTCCACGACCCACCCGTGCTGGTGCTGGACGAGCCGGCCAGCGGGCTGGATCCGCGCGCCCGCGTGGAAGTGAAAGCTCTGCTCAAAGAGTTGCGGAAGATGGGCAAAACGATCCTGATCTCCAGCCACATCCTCACGGAGCTGGCCGACTGCTGCACCTCGATCGGGATCATCGAACAGGGCAAACTCTTGATGCACGGCCCCATCGACGAAGTCTACCGGCGGATCCGGGGCAATCGTACGGTGGTGATCAAGTTCCTGGAAAACGCCGATGCGGGCCTCTCCATCGTGCGCAGCTTCCCGCAAACGCGGGATGTGCGCGTGGAAGACGGCCAGGTCACCGTGGAATTGGCCGGAGACGAAAACCAAACGGCCGAACTGCTGGAGCGCCTGGTGGCCGGCGGCGTCCGCTTGCACTGCTTCGCCGAAAAAGAGCCCACATTGGAAGATGTCTTCATGCTGGTGACCAAAGGGGCTGTGGCGTGAGTGGACCGGGTAATGCGGCCGCGGGTAACCGGAGCTGCTGGAACGGGTTGGATCAATGAATCGATGGAGGAACATGCTGTCTATGCGACTGATTCTGGGTATCGCGGTATTGGCTGCCGGCACCTTGTCCTATGCGGCCGAGGAGGCGGCTTCACCACAACTTGCTCTTTCCGCTGAGGAGGCCGCGGAAGGTTTCGTCAGCCTCTTTGACGGCAAGACGCTGCGCGGCTGGCAGGGTTCGCTGGACGGGTATACGGTCGAGGACGGTGTGCTGGTGTGCCAGCCCCAGGGGGGCGGCAAGCTGTTCACCACGCGCACCTATGGCGATTTCATCCTCCGCTTCCAGTTCAAACTCGAACCGGGTGGCAACAACGGCGTGGCCATCCGGGCCCCTCTGGAAGGCCGCCCCTCACGCGTAGCTCTGGAGATCCAGATCCTGGATGATTCGGCGCCCCGCTACCGTCACCTCAAGCCCTACCAATACCACGGTTCGATCTACGGACTGGTACCGGCCAAGCGCGGATATCTCAAACCGCCAGGGCAATGGAACAGCGAGGAGATCTTCTGTCAAGGCGGTTACATCCGGGTCACCCTCAACGGCACAGTGATCGCCGAGGCCGATGTGACCAAGATCAAGGAACCCATGGACGGCTACGAGCACCCGGGCCGCTTCCGGACCGAAGGCTACGTGGGCTTCATCGGCCACGGCACGCGCGTCGAATTCCGCAATATCCGCATCAAGGAGCTGCCGGCGCCCTAGATCATCGTGCGCGCTTCTGCGACACGCGACACTCCTGGCGACAAACCCGAATGTCTAAACCCGAATGCCGAAACAAACCCGAATGCCCCAAACCCGAATGAGAAAAACACAGGCTGCCATCCGGCGGTCGACCAGTACGTTCGCGACACTCGAATCCCCGTGGTTCCAAATTTGAGACAGCGGCAACACATCGTATGCTCCCTCTGACGGGGGAGCTTCACGAGGGGAGTTGAAAACCTGGAGTTGACACGCGTTTTGCCCGCCGCCGTTTGGTGCCCGTCCTGCCCGGGCCGCTGTCCAGGTGCCCAGGGCGAAAGTCCCCATCGAGCAACCAGCGCCGTGCCGGGCGCAAGCGCCAGGCGAGCCGGTCGTTTAGCCGCGAGCCGCAGGCGTGGGCGCCCCACGGGATTCAACGTTTACGCCGAACGGTGCGCGTCTTCGGCTTGGGGCTACGAGCCTGTCCCAGAATGAAAGTGGAGACCTTCGGTCGCGCTGGGTGGCACGGTCGGGAGACCGGCCACAGCG
>DQVB01000277.1 GCA_015661985.1 Planctomycetota bacterium
GGGCCTGCGGCATGAGCGCCAGCCCATGCCTGGCCAGGACGCGGGCCAACGAGTCGGCAACGTCCTTCTCGCGGCCGTGGGCCATCCGTACGTGGTCGACCAGTTCCGTGGCGCGGTCCAGATTCGTCAGATTGAGTTGTCGATCCAGCTCCAACAGATCGAACTGAACACAAGACGACTTCTGTTCCAGGACCGCTTGCCGGCCTTGTTCGATAAAAGCGAGAGCCTCTTGGTGGTCGTCGACCACCGAGCCCAGGATGGCCAGCGCATCCACGTACTCGCTCCGGGGCCGGAGGCTGGGACGGCGAGCGATTTCCCGCGCCAACTCTTCCAGGATCGGGAAGGCCAGACACAGGGCACACCGATGAAAGGCCGCCCGCAAGGCGTACGGGCCCAGCTTGCTGATGTCCACGCGCGACAGCCGCGCCAGCGGCAGCGAGTCGACACGGGTCGTCGCCGGATCGATCGCCGTGGGCACAGGCAGGCCCAACGCCGTCCTCAGCCGATCCAAGTCAAATCGTTGGTCATGCACGACCAGCAGGTGTTCAAGGATCAAGATGGCGGCAAGCACCCTGACCCGGTATTGGGGCTCCGCAGCCGCTTGGCGCGGCGTCTTTCCGTCCAGCAGTCCCAGGGGCCGGTCCGGCCAAATCTCCAGCATGGTCTTGTCCAAGCCTTCCTGCTTGATCCGTTTCAGTTCCCCCGCCGACTTGTCCCTGGGCAGCGCCCATTCCTGGCTCAGCAGCCTCCCCGTCCTGCTATGGGTGCCCATCAGGCTCACGTGCGGTTCGGCCGCCATCGCCCCATCGGCCACCTGGCGGAACAGTCCTTTGAGATCCTCCAGCCATTCGGCGTCGACCGGGGACACCCGCAGCATTGCCGGGCAGTCCGTTTGACGCCCGAAGAGCAAAGCGATGCACTGCAAGCGGGGCGTGTTCTCGCTGGAGGCGCCTTCGGCCGAAACGAGCTTGTCGCGATCCAGGATGAAGAAGACCGCCTTGGGAGGCGGCTGGTCATCGGAGCCCCGGACGGTCACTTGGGCTGGCAGGGCGCGCCGGGACGAGATCAAGGCAGCCTGGAGGCGCTCTACATCGTGAACCTCGTAGGAAAGCGAAAAGACATCGCAGCGGTCGCCCAGCGGGTCATCGGTGAGCAGGCGTGCCTGGGCCACCGCCTCGGCGGCCTCCTCCAACGGCACGTCCAAGCTGGCGTATCGGTCAAGGGCCTCGATGGCTCCCTCGGTGTCCACCAGGAAGGCACGACACAGGGCCAGATTCTTCCAGATAGCCGGCGCGTCAGGCACCTGCTCGGCCAACCGGGCAAACTCGGCCGCGGCCTGACGCCAATGGGACCGCCGAAGGAGCTCCAAAGCCTGATCAAATTGGGCCTTCCACGGCACGTCCTCCGGGCACGAGTGGGGACCGGCGTCGCCCTTCAGCAACAGGGGATAATCGGTCAGCCGGATGAGTTGAGCCAGTCGATCGACCACCACCGGATGTCGAGGCACCACGCTGGCCAACAGAGCCAACAAGGCATGGGCCGTCTGGTGGAGCCGGGCAGCGATACACCCCTCGGCCACACTTCCGATGGCCCACAAGACCTGGGAAGCCACCTCCTCGCCGCTCTGTTCCCATGCCCGGACGGCCAAATCCACCGCCCTGCGCAGCTGACGCTTGTGCACAGCAGCCACCGCCGCTTCGCTCAACGCCACCGGGTTGTCGGGATGCTTTTCCAGGAACTGCTCGGCTGTGGCAGTCGCCTGCTTCAGGTCGCCCATCATCCGGAACGCGGCGCACTTCAGCGCCCACAGGCAGGCCCGGTCCGGATGTTTCTCCAGTAATCCGTCGATCTGCCGGGCGCCGGCCTTGTACTGGGACCCCCGGAGCATTTTCGTCACCTTCTCCAGGTCGCCCACCAAGTCTTTGCAGCAGAATCTGATCTTCTTGCCCGTGCCTCCAGGGCACTCGGCATAGGTGTCCAGGTCCATGGTCGGGTCTCTCGATGGAAGGGTTTGCCCACCGGTGGCAGCCGGCGCAGACAACCAAACGGTGTATTCTAGCCGATCTTTACGGCACGGGCCACCACCCTGGCGCCCCGCCCGCTTGCGCCAGGCCCGCGCGGCGTGGGCTGGCCGGAAAAAGGGCCGAAGAGCATCGGGCCGTCTGCCCAGCACCGGGGAGCCGGAGCGCACAAGCGGCCCATTCGGTCTTGTCGGATTGGGCCGGACGGGATACGTTCAACGGCAGTGCGGCATGTCCCCCGATGGCACCTGGATGTGGCGGGTTGCCGCCGCGAGGTGTCATCCGGCACGGAGGAAGTGGAGAGAACAGATGAACCGGCAGCGGCAGCGGAAGCTGGAACGGAAACGGGCCCGGCAGCGAAAGCGAAAGGCCCGTGAGGTGGCCAAGACCAGGCAGCGGAGCGAACCTGCGGCCTACCACGGCACCAAGTACTTCACGCCCCGACTGTTTGGCTATCGCCTGGCGGCGGAAATGGGGATCAACGAGGCTGACAACTTTCTCCGCGGAAAACTCACCGACACGGAGGTGAGCGATGCCGTGAAGGGGCTGATCATGGCCATCCGCCAATCGCGTCCTCCTTCGGACTTCTGCCACACCCGCGAGCAGCAGCTGGTGATCTGGCGCATCGAAAAGGCGTGGCGCGAGGGCCTGCGGCAGGGGATCGAGGTGGGCCGGGACGGCCTGGTGGGCGTGCTCCGCTCGATCCTGGGCAGCATCGAATCTCACACGTCACCGGTACCCGGGGCCCGCAGTTATCTGGATTGGCTGGAGGGATTGATCGCCGAAGTCGTAGAAATGGCCCAGGAGGAGAAAGGAACCGAGGAAGAGGACGAAGAGGAGGAGGAAAGGGCCCAGCTGGATCTGTTCGGCTCCCCCCGCTAATGACTGGCTGCATATCGTCATTTGGTTGGCGCTCCGAGGGGTAGCCTGGGCGCAGCGGGCTGCGCTTCTTGCTTTCTGGTAGTGGTTCTCCCATACTATGTTAACCCGCATTGTTCATGACCTCGTAGGCTGCAGCGAGCAAACACAGCCTCTGCCGGAACTTCGGTCTCGCTCGGACAGCGACCGAACCGAAGCACGGTGTATGCCACGGCGGATTGCGTTTGCGCCGTTCCGGCAACACTTTGCGCGACCTTGTTCCGGCCTACGTGAAGAATCCGGGTTAGGGCTTTTCTTCGGGGACCACGATGAGCGAAGCCAAAGAGCCAGCGCGCCGACCCCCACTGCCTGACCATGACCTTTCCGGCCGGCAGCTGGGCGACTACAAGTTGCTGCGGCGTCTAGGCCGCGGGGCCATGGCCGAGGTCTATTTGGCCGAGCAGTGCTCATTGGGCCGTCAAGTGGCCATCAAGGTCTTGCGCCAGGAGCTGGCCCAGGACGAGACGTACGTGAAGCGCTTCCAGCGTGAGGCTCGAGCGGCCGCTTCGCTGGTCCATGCCAACATCGTCCAGATCCACGAGGTGGGGCAGATCGACGGAATCTACTTCATTGCCCAGGAATACGTCCAGGGGATGAACCTGCGGCAGTGGATCGCCCGTTACGGGACCCCGGACCTGCGGCTGGCCTTGGTCATCATGTGCCAAGTGGCTGCGGCGTTGGCCAAGGCGGCCGAGCGGGGCATCGTGCACCGGGACATCAAGCCGGAGAACATCATGTTGACCCGCTCCGGCGAGGTGAAGGTGGCCGATTTCGGCTTGGCCCGTATCGTCAGCTCCCAGGAAGGGGTGGATCTGACGCAGGCCGGGATGACCATGGGCACGCCTCTGTACATGAGTCCCGAGCAGGTGGAAGGCCGTCCACTGGACCCGCGCAGCGACCTCTATTCGCTCGGCGTCACCTGCTACCACATGCTGGCTGGCTGGCCGCCCTTCGCCGGCGAGACGGCATTGAACGTGGCCGTGCAGCATTTGAACAAAGCCCCCGAGCCGCTGGAGAACATCCGCACGGACTTGCCGCCGGCCCTCTGCCGCATCGTCCACAAGATGTTGGCCAAGGACCCCAACAAACGTCATGCCGGGGCGCGCGAGTTGTTGCGGGAGCTGCGGCAGGTGCAGCTGGAGTATGTGGGCGATGAATGGCCGGAGGAGTTGCCCGGGCTGGAGACGTTGGTGGGCGAGGCGGCGGTGCCGGAGGTGAGCCACCTGACGCAGCGGCTCCAAGCGGTGATGGCCAGCGGTCCGTCGCAGCGCAGTCGGCGCCTCGTGTGGGGCCTCTGGGCGGTGATGATCGCCGCTGCCTGTCTGGCGGGAGCCTCGGTGGCCTACTTCGGCTTGGTGGAACGGCCTCTGTTGGCTAGCGCTTCCCGCCGGCCGTTGGCCGTCCCCCCCCAGGCGAACGTCGCCAGCCAGTGGCTGTATGCCATGGAGGTGGATACCGAAGACGCATGGCGGGCCGTGATCGAGTATTTCGACCAGCCTCAGTATCGTCTCTACCATGTCCGTGCGAAACAGCAGCTGGCGCGCATCTACGTGGACAAGGGCAACGACGAAGCGGCCATGAGGATCTTCGCAGAATTCGCCGCGCTGGACGACAGCCAGCCGGAGCTGCGCGTGTGGGGCCTGGCCGGCAAATGCTGGATCCTCACCAAGCAAAAGCAGTACGAGCAAAGCATGGCGGTATTCGCCGAGTTGTGGCCGCTGCGCCGATACCTGGAAGGCAATGCGCTGATGAGCCGGCTGCTCTATTACGCCGTGCGCGAAAACCGTAAGAAGCTCAGCCCGTCGCGGGCGCCGGAGGAATGGGACGAGTGGATCGCCAGCCAATTGGAGGGCGAAACGACCGACTCACCGCCCTGATCGGCGGCTGGCGCAGAGGCGATCGAGTTGTCCGGGGCGGATGCCCGGCGCAGCCCCTGCGCGGAAGGCGGCGGGAACGAGTCGTTGTTGTCCGTCTCTGAAACCAGGAGTCCTCTACCATGGCCGAGATCCGTTTGGGCGTCAATATGGAGTTCGTCCGCCACGACGACAAGTCTTTCGAGTGGGGGGTGAACAAGGCCGCGGAACTGGGATACGAGTATATCGAACCCATGGTCCATCTGGGCCGGGAACTGCTTTCCGAGGCCGGGTACTTCCACAGCGTCTCCATGTACGACGATCCCTATCGGATCCGACGCGCCTGCGAGGAAGCTGGCGTCCAACTGTCCGGCCTCTCCGCCCACGCGCCCCTGTGCAAGCCGGAGATTAGCACCGAGTATCTGAAACAGGCCATCCGTTTTGCCAGCGAATGTGGGGCGCCGGTGATCAACACGGACGAGGGACCCAAACCCGAATGGACGACCGAAGAGGAGGACCACGTATTGATGCGCTACGTGCTGGGAGAAGCGGCGGCCGTGGCCGAACCGCGCGGGGTGCTCATCGGCCTGGAGCCGCATCAGCAGTACAGTAAGACGCCTTCGGGGCTGGATCGGATCTACCACCTGGTCGACTCCCCCGCCATCGGCATCAACTTCGATACGGGCAACAGCTACCTGGCCGGCCAAGATCCCTATCTGTGGCTGGAAAGCGTCCGGGATCGCCTGGTACACCTGCACGCCAAGGATATTTCCATCCAGCAGTCCAGCGCCGAGCGGGGCAAGGTGACGGGGACACCGGTGGGGTGCGCCTGCGGCGACGGTGTGATCGATTGGGCCCGGGTCATTGGGATCTGCCGTGAAGCTCCGCGCGACATGATTGTCTTCAGCGTGGAATGCGGCACGGTGGAGCAGGCAGCGCGGAGCCTGGAGCACCTCCGCAGCCTGCTGGGATGAGCGTGCCGGCCTCCAGCGTGCCGGGCTCGTCGCACCCTTCGCCCTCGTCGTCAACCGGAGGCCTCGGCGCCCAGACGGCCTCACGATCCGGCGGCGCGCGAGATGAACTGGCCGCTGCGCGTGTCGACCTTGATTCGATCGCCCGGGCTGAGGTACTCGGGCACCTGAACGACCAGCCCCGTTTCCAGTGTGGCGGGTTTGGTCCGCGCCGTGGCCGAATCGCCCCGGACACCCGGATCGCACTGGGAGATGGCCAGTTCCACGGTGACGGGCAATTGGATGCCTACGCATTGGTCGTGATGGATCAGGGCCATGATCCCTTCGGTCTGTTCGGTCAGGTATCCGGCCTCTTGCGCCACGTCCTCTTTGGCCAAGGCGTACTGGTTGTAGTCGGTCTGGTCCAGGAAATAGAAATACGTGCTGTCGGCATACATGAAGCTGACCGGCCGCCGCTGGAAATCGGCTTCCTCCAGCGAGTCACTACCGCGCAACGTGATGTCCACCTTCTGCTTGGTGATCAGGTTTCGAGCCCGGAACTTGTAGAGCGTGTTGGACCCCCGGGCAGAAGGCGTCTGCGCCCTGACGGACTCGATCAGGCAAGGGGCGTCTTCGTAGGTGACCACGCTTCCACGTTTGATCTCTTTGGCCAGCATCGTGCTTCGTGCTCCGACAAACAACGGGGTCAACGTGCAGCGGCGCGCCGACTGACGTGGGGCAGGCTTCCAGCCTGCCACCCACAACCGGGAAGATGCGCGCCCACCATCACGCAGTAAGACTCTTTCTACAGCAGGGTTCCCGACTGGGGGTCCACGGCGACGCCGTGGGTCAGTTTGGCCAGCCCATTGAGTACGATCAGCAGCGCGCTGGGATCCAGCATCTCCTCGCTGTCCTCTTCCTCTTCCGCATCGGGGATCTGTTCGAAGTGGAGCACATCGAGCCGCGCATCACAGCGGCGGATCTTCTCCAGCCGCGCGCGATCTACCCCCCGGCTGCTGGCCGTCAGCAGCTCCTTCATCAACTCATCCCGATGTTCGGCCACCTCTTCGCCTTCGGTGTAGCAGATGTCCAGGGCGGCGTAGTCGTCCGGGGCCAACACGGTAATCGATTCGAAACGCCCCGCATCGTCGGCCGCGGCGTTCTGGAGGCAAAAATGTGGGTCCAGCTGCTTCAACGCTTCTTCCACATCCCGCAACTTGGGACGCCGCCGCGACTCGATCAGCACGAAGTACGTCTCCCGCCACCGGTAGTGATCGTCTCCGAACATCGACATCGGACCGTACCTCTCGGAAAGCGCCCATGGCCTGGGAAAGGGGCTCGCCCGTCCGGATCGTCACAGACGGCTCACGCCCCTGCCCGCGTGACGCTCCCGCGCTCTATTCCCGGAAACCCAACCCGCCCTCAGGCTCGCCCTCGGCCCAGGCCTCCAAGGCCGCCAGAACCGCGTCTCGCTCCTCGGGCGTGCTGGCCCACACCGCTTCGCCGTGTTCCAGGCGGATCTCGTACTGCCCTTCCCGCTGGCAGTCCTCGTTGCCGCAATAATGCGGCAAGGCCGAGACCCACATGATCCGGTACAGCGGCACGTGCTTGTCGTCGACCACACAGAAAATGGACATCTGCCGTTTCCTCGCAGACCAACGTCGCGCCAGCCTCTCCTCCCGCCCCCTGACCCTCTGCCGGGCCGTGCTTGCCCACCAGAGGCGGCCTCAAGCCGATGCCAACTCTGCCGAGCGGCGGGCAGCCGCTTCGACGGCCGACATCAAGGCCGCCCGGAGGCCGCCCATCTCCAGGGCGTGGACCCCTGCGATGGTCGTACCCCCCGGGCTGGTTACGCGGTCCTTCAACACGCCGGGGTGCTCATGGGTGGCCAAAACCATCTCGGCCGCGCCTTTGACGGTCTGGGCCGCCAGTGTCGTTGCCACCCCGCGGGGAAGCCCCATGCGCACGCCGCCGTCGCTGAGCGCCTCGATCACCATGTATATGAAAGCCGGCCCAGACCCGGACAAACCCGTCACCGCATCCATCAACTTCTCGTCAACCTGTAAAGCCACCCCCACAGCCGACAACAGCTCGACTACGAGCCTCCCATCCCCGGGCGAAGCCCGCTCACCCAGTGCATAGGCGCACGCCCCATGTCCTACCAAGCAGGGCGTATTGGGCATGACCCGAACGAGCCGGACGGCCTCGCCCAGTCCTTCGGCCAGCGTGGCCAGCCGGACGCCCGCGGCGATGGAAACGAGCAGCTTGGTGCCATCCACATGCCCGCGCAGCTGGGCGACAACGTGCCCCATCTGTTGCGGCTTTACCGCCAAAAAGACCACATCCGCCCGCGAGATCACCGACAAGTTGTCCGTGGTCACCGCGCCTCCGGTAACCTCGGCAAACCGCTGGCGGGCCTCGGCCGCCGGGTCGCTGCCAATCAATTGCTGGCCCGAAACCAGCCCCGCCCTGACGAACCCCTGGCCTAGCGCCGTGGCCATTTGGCCGGTACCGATGAAGCCGATTCGTTGCTCGAGCATACAAATCCTGCAGGCTGGGCACGTGCCTAGAAAAAGCTTGCCATCATCCTACGCCAACCGTCTCCGCCGTACAACGGGGCGGCCCCCGTGTTGCCCGGGAGAGCTCGGGTGTGACGCTATAAGACGTTTTGGGACAACGGCTTGCGCCAAACTCCAGGCCCGGTGACAGGGAGGCTGAGGCGCCAGCCCGGCGCCTGAACCATCCGGTGCCGCGACCCGGGCGGCCTCGCCCGTACGGCATCCCGGGGCCTTGGCGACGAAGATTTCCGAAAATTTTTCCAAAATCCGTGCCGCCTTTTCGGAGCTTTTGCGATTACCCGATTAGCAGCGCGCTGCACGAAATCGGCAGACCCGGCCAGCGCCGGCGGTCTGCGCCGGCGGCA
>DQVB01000580.1 GCA_015661985.1 Planctomycetota bacterium
AGTGGTCTTGGCCGGCGGCTGTTCGGCTGGTTCGGACGGTGAGCGGGCTACTGTGGTGGTTTTCGCCGCAGCCAGCACGGGGGATGCGGTGGATGAGCTGAGTCGCCGTTTCGAGCGGAGTCGAGCGGTTCAGGTGCGAGCCAACTATGCGGCGACGTCCACGTTGGCGCAGCAAGTGACGAACGCAGCCGACGCGGACGTGTTTCTGTCGGCCAACACGTTTTGGGCCGATTATCTGGAGCAGCAAGGCTTGGTGGCCCAGGGGCGGGACGTGCTCGCCAACCGGTTGGTGATTGTTGTGCCGGCCGATTCCGGCCTGCAGGTGCGCGGGCCGGAAGACCTCCTCGATGCGAGGGTGCGTCATATCGCGGTGGCGGACCCCGAGGCGGTGCCGGCGGGGATTTACGCTCGCCGCACGTTGGAATCGCTCGGGCTATGGGGCAAACTGAAAGGCAAGTTGGCCTCGGTGGCCGATGTGCGTCGGGCGTTGGCCTGTGTGGAGACAGCAGCGGCCGAAGCGGGCCTGGTCTATGCCACGGACGCCAGGGCGTCGCGGGCGGTGCGCATTGCCGTGGCCCTGGACCCCAAGCTGGCCGGTCCCATCCGGTACCGAGTGCTGCTGTTGAAACAAGGGGCACAGAAGCCCGCGGCGAAGCAGTACTTCGCGTATCTCTTTTCCCCCGAGGCTGCGGACGTCTTCCGTCGCCATGGGTTCGAGGTGTTGGTGGAGTTGGACGAGTGACGCGCAAGCCGAGGGAGCGACTGTCTGGATGAACTTGGTGGCCTTTGCCGTGTTGAGCGGCCAAGAGTGGTCCGCGTTGCGGTTGAGTTTCCAGGTGGCCCTCTGCGCGGCCATGGCGGGTCTGCCCCTGGCGGTGGTGATCGGCTACCTGCTGGCCCGCAATCCCCTTCCGGGCAAATGGCTCGTCGAGGCGCTGGTGAATTTGCCGCTGGTGTTGCCGCCCGTGGTCACTGGTTACTTGCTCTTGGTGCTCTTTTCGCCGCGGGGGCCGATCGGTTCGGTCCTGCAGGGGCTGTTCGGCCTGAAGGTGGTTTTCCATTGGACGGGGGCGGCGCTGGCGGCGATGGTCGTCAGTTTCCCCTTGATGGTGCGGGCCATCCGGATCGCCTTTCAGGCGGTGGATCCCGGGTTGGAGATGGCGGCTCGGAGTTTGGGGGCCGGTCCGGTGACGGCCTTCTTCACTATCACGCTGCCCTTGGCGCGGCGGGGCCTGGTGGCCGGATGGCTGTTGGCCTTTGCCCGCAGCTTGGGCGAGTTCGGGGCGACGATCATGGTGGCTGGGAACATCGAGGGGCAGACACAGACGATCCCGCTGGCCATTTTCACTCTTTCCAGTCGGCCGGGCGGGATCGAGCAAAGCTGGCGGCTGGTGGCCCTTTCCCTCGTTTTGGCTTGCGGGGCCTTGGCCATCAGCGAACTGATGGAGCGGAGGTCGGCTCGCCGTGAGTCTGCTTAGCTTCCGTTGCCGGCACCGCTACGCGGGCGGCTTCCGGCTGGATGCCGCCTTCAAGCTGAACCACACGGTCACATCGCTGTTTGGCCCGTCGGGGGGCGGCAAGACGACGGTGCTGCGCGTCGTCGCCGGGCTGCTGCCCCCTGAAGAGGGCGTCGTGCAGTTGGGGCAACGGACGTTGGTGGACACGACACGGCGCGTCTTTCTCGCCCCGGAGAAGCGGCACGTGGGCGTGGTGTTCCAGAACCTCCGCTTGTTTCCCCATTTGTCCGTGGAAGGCAATCTGCGCTACGGGGCCCGCTTCGGGCGCGGGGGGAAGCGGGAGGTGCGGTTTGAGCGAGTGGTCGAGGTGCTGGAGATCGGAGGCCTGCTGAAACGGCATCCGAAGAGCCTCTCGGGGGGCGAGCGGCAGCGAGTGGCGTTGGGCCGGGCGCTGCTCAGCGACCCCGAACTGCTGTTGATGGATGAACCCCTGGCCGCGCTGGATGAAGCGTTGAAGGCTCGCATCCTGGCCTACCTGGAGCGAGTGATCCAGGAATGGAACATCCCCACGGTTTTTGTCACCCATAGTCAGGCCGAGGTGCGCCGCCTGGCCGACTGGGTCATCGTCATGGAAAACGGCCGCGTCGTCTCGTCCGGCACACCCGAGGAGGGCCTCAGTCGGCCCGAGCCTCTTGGCTGGAAAAACTCCATGGGGCCGGTCAACTTGTTGCGCGTCGAGTACGTCGCTTTCCACCAGAACCACGTCCACGGCCGTGTGGGCGACCAGATGTTCTACATCCCGGCCGAGTCGCCCCCCAAAGGCTCGCCGCTGCTTGTAGCCTTCCAGCCGGCCGACGTCGCCCTGGCTCGGGCCGACGTCCAGGGCCTGAGCGTACGCAACCACATCCGCGGACACGTTTGCCAGGTCGTACCGGTGGGCCAGGCGGTCTTCGTGGCCATCGATATCGGACAGATTTTTTGGGCTGAGGTCACCCAGGAGGCTGCCGCTGAGCTGGAGATCCGCCCGGGAAGCGAAGTGACCTGTCTTCTGAAAGCCTACAAGCTTCGCCTGGTGAGCTGAGATCCGCTCCGCCGGCGCTGCGGTGCGCCTTCGGCTCCGCTTCTCAGGGGTACCGCGGCCCTTCGTTTCCCCCAAACGGGGCGACCTGGCGCAGCTGGCTGCGGGATGGATCCCGTGGGAGTTGCGGGTCCAGCGGTTGGCAGATCACATCCAGGCTCGGCGGGCTACCGCCGCGTGGGGTGGCCGCGCAGACCACGGTATCGGGAAGGAAGCGATGGCGGACCTTACGGCGCCGGCGTGGGTCGTAGATCAGCAGGTTATCGCCCTTCTGCAATATGGGACGGTGCTCCGGTATACCGCCGAAAGCGCGCCCCCCGCCCGCCTGGCAAGGGAACCAATACCCCCGGCCTTGGTCGTCTTCCAGGTAGAACTCGGGGTAGCAGTGTCCCGGCACACGGACCATGCGCGCCGGGATGCCGGCGGCGCGGCAGATGGCGATGAAGAGCGAGCTCAATTCGTCGCAGTCGCCGGTCCGTTCGCCGAGCGTCTCCGCCACCGGTCTGGGATCCAAGCCGCGGTCGTCGACGAAACGTA
>DQVB01000137.1 GCA_015661985.1 Planctomycetota bacterium
CGCGCCTCACTCCCGCACCTGGCCGCTCCCGTGGACCACATACTTGTAGCTGGTCAGCTCGTTTAGCCCGCACGGCCCCCGGGCGTGGAACTTGTCCGTGCTGATGCCGATCTCCGCGCCCAGCCCAAACTGGCCGCCGTCGTTGAACCGGGTGCTGGCATTGATCATCACCGCTGAGCTATCCACGCGAGTGGCGAATTGGCGGGCCGCTTCGATGTCCCGGGTCACAATGGCGTCGGTGTGGTGCGACCCGTAGTGGTTGATATGATCAATGGCCTCGTCAAGCGAATCGACCACTTTGACCGAGATCACCGGGCCCAGGTATTCGGTGGCATAGTCCTCTTCGCTGGCCGGTTGGGCCTCCGGCACCAGTTGACAGGTCCGCTGGTCCCCGCGGATCTCGATGCCGCGCTCCACCAAGGCTCGGGCGATCCGCTCAAGCACCGATTCAGCCACCGCCGCATGGACCAGCAGCGATTCGGCCGCGTTGCATACGCCCATCCGCTGGCATTTGGCATTGACGACCAACCGTTCGGCCATCTCCGGGTCCAGGTCTCGGTCCAAGTAGACATGGCAGTTGCCCGCGTAGTGCTTGATCACCGGCATCCTCGCCTCCTGGGCCACACGCCGGATCAACCCCTCGCCGCCGCGCGGGATGGCCACGTCAATGTATTCGGGCAGATTCAGGAAAACCCCCACGGCTTCCCGGTCAGGTGTTCCCACCAGCTGAATCGCATCGGTCGGCAGCCCCACCTCTTGGGCCGCTTCGTGCAACAGCGCTACGATGGCCGCGTTCGAATGCGCCGCCTCCTTGCCCCCCCGGAGGATCACCGCGTTGCCGCTCTTGACACACAAGGCCGCTGCGTCGGCCGTCACGTTGGGCCGCGATTCGTAGATGAAGAACACGACCCCCAAGGGCACTCGCACCTTGTGCACGTGCAACCCGTTGGGACGAACCGACGACCAGATCACCTCGCCCACCGGATCCGGCAACAGGGCCACCTCCCCCAGGGCCTCCGCTATGGCCTCGATCCGAGCGCGAGTCAGACGCAGCCGATCAACCTGGGCATCCGTCAGCCCGAAGCCGGGCGCGGCGTCCAAGTCTCGCCGGTTGGCCTCCATCAACTGCGACTGCCGTTGGCCGATCAACTGCGCACTTCGACAGAGCCACTCCCGCTTGCAGGCCCCGGAAACCTGCGCCAGGCTCGCCGCGGCCGCCTTCGCCCCCCGAGCCACGCGGAGACAGTACTCCTGGAGCTGACCACTCTCGTCCGACGTCATCGTCGAAACCCTTTTGATGGCAATGTCTTGCGACTGCTGTACCGGTTCACCGGCCGCGGGGTCTGAAACACCACTTCCCCGCTACCTTCCTCCGGGACGAACAGGGAAGTATCCCCAACAGCCACCAGAGAGTCAACCGAGATTGGCTCCTCGGCGGGTGCATGTCAGCTTTTGCGCGCGATGGCAGGCCGGAAAAACGTCAACAGGAGCATTTGGCCGTTCGGGGTAAGCTGCCGCCGAACGGGCAAGTTCGGTAAGGCCCCCCCCAGAAAGCGGCAGTTCATGGTGTGCATGACACAGGGCCCAAGCTCTTCGTGCCCCTTTGAAGCCAAACGGCGCCCCATTGCTCACACGTGGGCGCAACCGGCGCGATCTCCTTTCCCCCGAGGCTCCCCGGTTCGTCGGTTTTGTATCTGGGACGCGCCCCAGGGAGTTTTCTGCGCACACGGAAGCCAAACGCACCGGCCAAATGCGACCTTTCCCCCTTTTCGGCCACAGCTTCCCCACCCGTTGACCAACCCCCCCCTGCGCCCTAGACTGGCATGTAGACTAGCATGTAGCATGTAGCATGTAGTCCCGCCTCTCCGAGGCGGGAAGGCGCGACCCCCTCCGTCCGCCCCAGGCAAGCACGTAGCCCCGCCTCTCCGAGGCGGGAGGGCGCCAACCCCTCCGTGCGCCTTAGACTAGCAGCAAAAGACCCGACTTGGTGGGTGTAGCTCAGTCGGTCAGAGCGCCAGATTGTGGATCTGGAAGTCGGGGGTTCAAGTCCCCTCACCCACCCCTTTGCCACCCCCTGCCATGGGGTGGGGAGTTGAAAATTTGCGGTTGCGTCAAGCTGGGTATCCTCCGGTTTTGTTGCACCGCGTATGTATCCGTTCAAGGCTGTTGGGGAGGGGATGGTGGCGTGATAGAAGGCGCCGAGGAGGGAGCAAGGTATTGGGGCAGCGGCAAAGGGCTGTTCAGGCCGCTCGATGCGAAAGACGCGACTGCGGTGGCAGGCTGGGACGGGGTTGCCCGTCGAACCGGGCGCGGCAGCAGGCGGTGAGAAACTCCAGCACGCTTCTGCTGGATGCCGACGACCAAGCCTTGCGTCAATCCCCCGGCGCCGCAGAAGTGAGAAACTCCAGCACGCTTGTGCTGGGGGCCGACAGCCGGCCGCCACGCTCAGCACACGCTCCACGAACCGGCTGTCGGCTCCCCGGTTCCCTATCGGTGCCACCGCTCACTCTTCCGCCACA
>DQVB01000356.1 GCA_015661985.1 Planctomycetota bacterium
AGTACGGATACCGGAGTTGGTATCTGGCTGCGGACCTTCCGTTCGCCCACGAAGATGCCGTGCTCTCCGAGTCGCGCGGGCTGACCGTAGAGGAGATGGCGAAGAAGATGACGCTCGGCCAGGCGCTGGCCCGTGGCCCGTCCGGGGCGGGCGCCAAAACACCCGTGGCCACGATCCAGGCAGCGGGCTGTTCGTCGGCGTGGGCCGAGTCAGCTCGTGAGGGAACTTTTTTGTCCGCTCCGGCCTCGTTTCGGCAATGAAAGGGTAGACGCGCACCTCACCCCGAAAGGGACTGGCCGCGGCGAGTGGGGTCCACGACGTGTGGCTCAGGAAGGGCAAGAAAAAGCTAGGCTTTATAGAGCCCCCCGGGGCCGCGTGACACGATTCTTTTCGAAAGGTAGGGGATCGAACGATGAAACGCATCAAATGGCTTCTGTTGATTGCAGTACTGGCAGCCGGGTTCTCTCTGGCCGCGTCCACCTCGGCTGAGGCGGCGCGTGTGGTGATCCGCACTCGCCGACCGCGGGCCCGCGTCACCTACGTCTACCCGGCTCCTCGCCGGATCTACTATTACGGACCGGTCCGTGTCGTCCCGCCGGCGCCGCCAGTGGTCGTCTACGGACCCTATTGGACGCCCGGCGTGGTCGTTTACGGCTGGTAATCGAGTCCCCTGCGCCGCTGGGCCGCGCAAAGCCCTGCGCCTGGCCCGGACGCACGAGCTTTGAACCAGCGACCACAAGTCAGGCCCCACGGCTGCTTCCGGCCCTCATCGGCCCCATCCGGGGTATTTGGGGGCGCCGCCCAGGTACGGATACGCATCGAACTTGTCGCCGGCTCCCGTGACGCGGGGGTCACGCAGGGCGCGTAGCTGGGCCATGAGCTGGTCGGCCAACTGCTGCCGGGTGGCCGCATAGCGAGGGTCGGCCGCCACGTTTTCCAACTGGTCCGGATCCTTCTGCAAATCATAGAGCTCCTCGGCTGGCCGTTTGCCGAAGGCCAATTCGTAGAGCTTCCGATGCCGAGCGTCCTTGTCTCGGTTTTCGACCATGTAGCTCTTGGTGGGCCCGTTGTCGCAGTCGGCCAGCCATGCGCCGGGGATCGTGGCGCGCTGGTAGTGCGGCGTGCCGGCCGGCCAGCGATGGGGGCGGAAATTGCGAATGTAGAGGAACTCGTGCGTGCGGATGGCACGGCAGGGGTAACCGCCCATGTCCGGCCGTTCCTGGGCGGGCACGTGCCGCTCCTTGCCGATGAGCACGAACCGGCGATCCGCATCGACGCGGCCGGACCGGCCGCTCTGGAGGATGCTCAACAAACTCCTGCCCGTCATCTCGGAGGGCGGCGTCAGCCCGGCCAGGTCCAAGAACGTGGGCGCCAAGTCGGTGAAGCTGACGAAATCGTCCACCGTCCGCCCCGGCTCGATCCGGGCGGGCCAGCGCACGGCCAACGGCACGCGGGCACCGCTGTCATACAGGTTGCTCTTCGAGCGAGGGAACGGCATGCCGTGATCCCCCGTCATCACCACAACCGTGTTATCCAGCTGGCCGATCCGTGCCAAGGCTTCCAACGCGGCTCCGACCAGACGGTCGAAGCGCTGTACTTCGAAGTAATAGTCCGCCACGTCGCTCCGTACCACCGGATGGTCCGGGAAACAGCCGAACAAACGGATGCGGTCCAAATCCATGCCCGCGGCCACCCCGGATCCAGCCTTGTACGGGCGGTGCGGGTCGCTGCTCCCCAGCCAAAAGCAGAAGGGTTTGGCCCGGTCCCACTGCCCGAGAAAATCCCGAAAACTCCGGTACCTCGTGCCGGCCAGCTGGCGCCCCGGCATCTCCGGTCGCCCCGGCCCCCAACCCTTACCGGTACTGCCCACCTCGTACCCGGCCCGGGCCAATAGCTCCGGATAGGTGACGAACTTGTCCGGAAAGACACTCCACAGATTGGCCGCCCCCTCCAGTCGGGCAAACCACTGGCCCGTCAAAAGCGCCCCGCGCGACGGCGTACAGGAGGGAGCCGCCACGTAGGCGTGACGAAACAGCACGCCTTGCCGGGCCAACCGGTCGAAGGTGGGTGTCTTGACCACCGGATCGCCGTACGCCCCGGCGTGGGGCCAGCCCCAGTCATCGGCGATGGCCAACAGGATGTTCGGACGCTGACCCGAGGCCTCACCCGCAGCCGCCAAGGCCGGCGTCATCCCAGCCGTAACACACGAAGCTACGATAAGCCCCATCGAACAAACAGCCGTCATGCTTCTTCGGAGCACGAGTCGTCCCTTTCCTTCAGAGGGTGTTTGAAAACGTGCGCTTGGTCGTGCCAGGCAGCCCTCCACTCGGCTTCTGGTGCGGGGTCTGGAGCCCCGCGCCCAGCGCCGGTGCGGAGACCCGCGCACAGCGCGTTGGGCCCCAGGTCGAACTGTCCGTTCACCAATGTGTCTTGTCCGCTGCCGCCGCGCTGGCCTCGTGGGCGCCAGCCGGGGCTCGGTCCGAGGGCCTGCCCACGCGGGTACTCGGGCAGATGGGCAAACCGGCCTTACGCAAATTCGCCCGCCAGCGCCCGGCGCTGTTTGCCCAGCGCATCGGCCGCGATCATCGCGTCGACCACTGCGTCGGCAGTCACCGGGAAGGGGTGGTTGTGGCAGAGCGACCCTTCTGCGGCACAAGCCTGGCCGATCTCCAGGAGCTGCTGGCGCGTTGCTGTTTCCAATCCCAGTTCGCCAAAGGTGACCGGCAGGCCGAGTTCGACCTCGAAATCCACGACAGCCTGTTTCTCTTCCACGTCGATGTCGTCATCCAGACACAATTGGGTGACGATCCCGAAGCCGACCTTTTCCCCGTGCATCAGCCTTTTGCATTCGGGCAGGTTGGACAGCAGGTTGGCGATCATGTGGGCGGTGGCCAGCCCGCCGCTTTCAAATCCCAGCCCGGAAAGCAGGACGTTGGCTTCGACCACCTTTTCCACCGCCGGAGTGACGAGGTGGTTTTCCACGTCGCGCTTGGCATCGGGGCCGTGTTCCAGGAGGGTCTGGTAACACAGTTCGGCCAGAGCCATGGCGGCCATCGTGGGCCGCCCGCCGGCGATGTTCACGGCGCGGGACTGGAAGGCGGCTGCCGCTTCGATCCACGTGGCCAGCGCATCGCCCATGCCAGCCACGAATGCCCGCACGGGCCCGCGGGCGATCACTTCAGTGTCGACGATCACCATATCCGGGTTGAAGGGCCAGCAGTCGAAGCCGATGAAGTTGTGCTCTTCGTCGTACCAGACCGATGCGGCGCTGGTGGGCGAATCGTTTGAAGCGATGGTGGGGCAAGTGACCATCCTGATGCCTGCGTCCACAGCGACCGCCTTGGCCACGTCGAGCACCTTGCCGCCGCCGATGCCCACCGAGATATCGGCCCCGGCCTGGCGGGCGACCGCACCGACCCGCTGGCGCTCCTGGCGAGTCGCTTCGCCCTGAAACTCGGCTTCCACCAGCTCCAGGCCCGCCTCAGCGACGCACCGCCGCACCACCGCGCCCACGATCCCGCGGACCGTGCCGTCCCACAGTACCAGCGGCTTCTCGCCCAGCATCTTCAGGTACGAACCCAACTCGCCCAGCACCCCCCGGCCCTGGATGTACTTCCGCGGAGCAATGAACACCAGCTTCATGGCTCTCCTCCTTGCTCTCTGGGTTTGCTGCGAAACAGGCTGCGTCTGGGCCCGCAGGACGTTTCCCGGTCAATCCGGCCTGGCGCGCAGCTGGGGCTGCACGCCGTTGACCACCGGCAGGTCCTCTTCGCCGCGGAGCATGCGGGCCAGCTGGCGGGCCATCAGCCGCGGGCTGTTGCGAAAGCTGTCGATCGTGCTTCCGGCCAGGTGCGGCGTGAGCGTGACGTTGTCCAGTGTGACCAGCGGGTGGTCCGGGGGCAAGGGTTCGACGTCGAACACATCCAGCGCCGCGCCCATGATCCGGCGCTGCCGGAGGGCTTCGACCAGTGCCTTCTCCTCCACCAGGCCGCTGCGGGCCGTGTTGATCAGTACGGCCGTCGGTTTCATCAGGGCCAACTGCCCGGCACCGATCAGCCCGCGCGTCTCTTCTGTCAGGCGGGCGTGGAGCGACACCACGTCCGATTGGCGCAGGAGCGTTTCCAGGTCGACCATCCGGGCCGGCGCCGTATCGCCGCGGACATACGGATCGCAAGCCAGCACACGGCTGCCCAGCGCATGGCAGTAGCCGGCCACCAGTCGTCCTACGGCGCCGTAGCCGACCAGCCCGACCGTTTTGCCGCTGAGCTCGGGGATGGCGTCGCTGTTGGGGAACGTGCGGCGCCATTGACCGCCGATCAAGCTGGCGTGGGCCCGGGCGATATTACGCAGTTCGGCCAGAATGAGTCCCAACGTACATTCGGCCACTGCTCGGGCGTTCCGCCCCGGCGTGTTCAACAGGCTGATACCCTGCTCAGTGGCCGCCTCGACATCGACGTTCTCAGTGCCTGTGCGCAGCACGCCGATCACGCGCAGGTCCCGAGCCTGGCGGATGAAACGCCCGCTCACCGGAGCGAACTGTACGACCAGGATCTGGAAGCCTTCCAGGTGTTCGGTCAACCATTCGGGCAGTGGCACGGCGTCCGGGCCGTCCTGCTCGATGGCCAGATTGGCCTGCTGGAGCTCGACGAGCGAAGCGTGCTGCCAGGGTCGTACGTTGATGGAAACGCCCAGCGCCTCCAGCTCGGCCAAGCCCTCGCGCATCACCTCGGCCGGGATGTAACAGTCACTGACGGCCAACAGCTTCATGCCTGGGTGTGATCCTCCTCGCGGTAGTTCGAGGGGTTGAGCTTCGCAGGGTGGGCGTCGCCCACCACGACATCCTGTATCCTGGCGGGCAGTAGCGACCCTACTTTTCAGTCGCCCGGCGAGGCGCGACAACGCTTCGCTGGCCGGCCCCTCGTGCCTTGTCCCCCGGGAAACGAAAGCGGCAATGAACCGTCGCACTCCAGAGTTCGTGGTGCCTCGAGGCGGGCGAACATCGATGGTGTGTCTTGTCTCGGCCTGCACTTTTCAGCGCATCAGCATCCCGCCGCTCACGTCCACGGTGGCGCCGGCCATGTAGCTGGCCCGGTCTGACGCCAGGAACACGACGACGTTGGCCACTTCGGTCGGGTCCGCGATCCGGCCCAGCGGGATGCGACGGAGGTAGCCGTCCAGATCCTCCTCCAAGGCTTCCCGGGCCATGTCGGTGGCCATCATCCCAGGCGCCACGGCGTTGACGCGGATGCCGCGCCCGGCCACTTCCCGGGCCAGTGACACGGTGAAGCTGACCAGCCCCGCCTTGGCCGCCGCGTAGTGGGCATGGCCGGTGGTCGAACCCAAGAAGGCCGCGGGCGAGACAATGTTCACGATACATCCTTCGCGCTTGTCCACCAGCCACCGGCGCACTGCTTCGCGACAGGCCAGAAACGGGCCGGTCAGGTTCACGGCCAGCGTGTGGTTCCAATCTTCCTCCGTAATCTGGTGGACATAGGCCGTCGGCCACATCCCCGCGTTGTTGATCAGGACATCCGCCGGGCCCAACTGCTGCTCCGTTTGGTCAAACATTCGCACCACGTGCTCGGGCCGGGTCACATCACCGCAGACGGCTATTGCACGGACGCCGCAGTCTGTTTGGAGCCGCTTGACCACCTCGGCCGCTTCGGCCCCCTGGCGCCGGTAGTTGACCGCCACGGCCGCCCCTTCTGCGGCCAGACCGAGGCAGATGGCCCGGCCCAAGCCGCGTGAACCGCCGGTGACCAATGCTGTCTTGCCTTCGAGGTTCAAGTCCATCGACACGCCTCAGAACATGCTGCCCGCCGTTCGCCAGCCCTGTATAGCCGAAGGACTTGAAGGTTTCCAGGCCCGCGCGCAACCTGGCCTTTGCAGGTTCGACTTTCGCGACCAAGGCCCACGTTGCGAGCAGGTCTCCGATCCTTGCAGGCTACAAGCGACCGGAGATTTCCCGACCCGTTTCCAGCCGTGGGCATCTGGCGCTTCCGCCGTGTCACTGGCCCGAAGGCCGTTGCCCCCCCGGACCGAGCATGGGGAGCAGCATGTCCATGGGGATGGGAAAGACAATGGTCGTGTTCCGCTCGGCGCCCACTTCGATGAGCGTCTGGAGATAGCGCATGATCATGGCCTTCGGCTGTTGGTCGATGATCTCGGCGGCGTCGCGCAGTTTGGTGGCCGCCTGGAATTCCCCTTCGGCGTGGATCACCTTGGCCCGCCGCTCCCGTTCGGCTTCGGCCTGTTTGGCCATGGCCCGGCGCATGGTCTCGGGCAGGTCGACGTGTTTGACTTCGACCAGCGAAACCTTGATGCCCCAAGGATCGGAGTGCAAATCGATCACTTCCTGCAGCCGGCGGTTGATCCGTTCGCGTTGGGCCAGCAGTTCGTCCAGTTCGGCCTGGCCCAGCACGCTCCGCAGCGTGGTCTGGGAGAGCTGGTGTGTCGCGTAGCGGAAGTCTTCCACCTCCAAGACGCTTTTCATGGGATCGACGACGCGGTAATAGACCACGGCGTTGACCTTGATCGACACGTTGTCGCGGGTGATCACGTCCTGGGGGGGAACGTCCTGCACATAGGTCCGCAGGCTGACGCGTACCATCCGGTCGATGGGCCAGAAGACGAAGATCAGTCCCGGGCCTTTGGGCTGCGCCAGCACCCGTCCCAGCCGAAAGATCACCCCCCGCTGGTATTCGTAGAGGACGCGAATGCAAGAAAGCACGTACGCCACCACGACGACGATCGTCCAGAAGATCACCTGCAACGGCATGGGTACGTCCCAACCAGGCGGCATGGCTGTTCCTCCTCAACGCTTGACGGACTCGTTCTCCCTTGGCGGCGGGCAGGGGGCCACATACACGCGCAGCCCGTCGCGGGACTGGATCACACACCGCTGGCCAGCCGCCAAGGGCACATCACTAGTGGCTTGCCACCACTCGCCGTGAACGAACACGGTGCCCTCGTAGTGGTCCCCTCGCCGGGCCAGCGCCTCGCGCACCACGGCCTGGCAGCCCACCAGGGCGTCGTCGCCCGTCCGGGCACGCCGCAGATGCACGCGCACCACCCCGGCCATCAAGAACACCACGATCACCGCCGTGGCCGCCGCCACAGGAAGCACCGCGGCCAGCGAAACGCGGGAAAAGCCCGCCGGGGAATCGACCAGCATCAGGCCTCCAAGCACCAAACACACCAACCCCGCCACCGTCAACGCCCCGAAGCTGGTCACAAACGCCTCGGCCACAAACAGCCCCAACGCCGTGAGGATCAGGGCCAGCCCCAGGTAGTCGACCGGCAGCACGGCCAGGCCGAAGAAGGACAACAGCAGGCAGATCAATCCCAGCGTTCCCGATACGCCCCACCCCGGGCTGTGCAGCTCGAATAAGATCCCGTAAAAGCCGAAAATCAATAACAGAAACGCCACATTCGGCTGGGACAAAATCGCCAGCACCCGCTCGCCCCACCACATGGACACTTCCCGCACCACCGCGTCCTGTGTCCTCAGCGTCCGCTCCGCGGCAGCACTGCCCTGGCCAATGGTCACCTGGCGGCCATCGAGCTTCTCCAGCAGCTCATCCAGGTCGGCGGCCAACAGGTCGACCACGCCTTGGGCCACCGCCTCTTCGGCCGTCAGCGTGGCACTTTCGCTCACCGCTTTGGCCGCCCACTGGGCGTTCCGCCCGTGGCGCTGGGCCAGAGCCTTGGCCCACGCCACCGTGTCGTTCACCAGCTTGGCTTCTACGGCCGATCCGGAGCTGCCCGGCGGCTCGCCACGGCCAGACTTCTCCTTGCCTTGTTCGTTCTCCTCCGCCTTCGATGGGTCCTGCCGATCCGACTGGCCCTCAATACCAGGGATATCCGGCTGCCCCGGCGGGGAAAAAGGCAAACCGCCGATCCGTACCGGGTGGGCCGCCCCGATCCGTGTGCCCGGGGCCATCGCCGCCACGTGGGCCGCCAGCGTGACGAACAACCCCGCCGAAGCAGCCCGGCCACCGGAGGGCGACACGTAGACCACCACGCACACCCGACTGACCAAGATCTCTTGCACCATCTCCTTGGTCGATTGCAACAGACCACCCGGGGTGTCCAACCGCACCACCAGACACTCGGCCCCTTGCTCTTCGGCCTCCTGGATCGACCGCTTCAAATACCGGGCTGTACCCGGGTTGATCACCTCGTCCTCCAGATCCACGGTGAGCACCAGTGGGCGGTCCGCCTCGGCCGCCAGCGCAACCGAGCTGCCCCCGGCCCCCATGGCCGCCCAGCAGACGATCGCACTCAGCGCCAGCCTCATCATGGCGGATGCCATAAGCCGCAGAAGTTGCTCAATTGACAGTCCCCAGGCTTCCGCGCCGTGCGCGGGCCGCCGCTCGACCCTCCCCCGAGTCCGGTAGCGATTCGGCCGCGGCAAGCCTCCACGATCAAAGCGCGCCGGGCATCTTGTCCAGGTCTTCCACGGGTACGGCCGCCGCGGTGGAGTAACTGATGCCGGTCAGTCGTTTCAGGGCCATCGATGCCTGCATGGCGGCCGTCATATTGGGCATTTCCACGAGCATGATCACGTCGTAGTTGCCCAGCACGGCGTAGATCGCCTTGACCCGCCCTCCCAACTCCTCGATCAGCTGGGTGACCTTCTGGGTACGCTCGCGGCTGATCTTCTCGGCCGACTCCGCCGAGTACTTTCCGAACATGAAAAATGTGGACATCTCCCTCCTCCTTGGCCTGTCAGTGACAACCCATTCTAGCGGAGGATCTACAGGCAAACAAGTGTCTGGTGCCCGATCGGGTGACAATCCTCATCCAAAGAGGTGGTGCGCAACGGAACGCTCGGCCCCTTCTTTGGTCGGGCCGGGTGCCAACCCGCCATTGAGCTTGTTGCCGCAAGCCTCGGCGCCAGCGGCCTCCAGCATGCTCAGCCGCACAGCGTCCGGTTCCGACCCGTCCGTTTCGCCCTCAAGAGGGCTGCATCGGCTGCCGCGAACAGCTCGTCCGCCGAGGGCAACTCGGCCGAGGCATTCCGGCCGCCACCCAGAGCCAATCCCGCGCTGGCCGTCACCACCGGCTGTTGTGCCGCGGCCAATTGCTCGGGCAATCGCCCCCGCACACGCTCGATGATCGCCACGGCCGTCTGGCGATCAGGCACCCAGAGGAGCAAACCGAACTCGTCTCCGCCCAATCGCGAAAGGAAATCATCGGCCCGGAGGTTTTCGGCCAGGATCCGGGCCGTATGGCGGAGCAAGCGGTCGCCGGCCGTGTGGCCCAGCTGGTCGTTGACCGGCTTGAAATGGTCCAAATCGACCAGGGCGAGGCAAAGAGG
>DQVB01000447.1 GCA_015661985.1 Planctomycetota bacterium
CGGCAGTTGGACGGAGATGACCGCCCGCGTCTTGCTCGGCGCCCGCCCCGTTTCCCCCGCCGCCGCTCCCTGGGCGCCGGTGGCCGCGCCGTCCAGCTCGACGTCGAACCGAGATGAATGG
The DNA here is from genome assembly GCA_015661985.1 of Planctomycetota bacterium. Lineage (GTDB taxonomy): Bacteria > Planctomycetota > Planctomycetia > Pirellulales > Thermoguttaceae > SZUA-1497. The sequence continues at coordinate 122 of DQVB01000447.1, forward strand.
AACCGGCCATCCAGGTTGTAGAAATACAACGTGACACGATACGGTTGCGCTGCCACACCGGGCGGCCCCATGGAGATCTTCAATTCCAGCGGTCCGGACAACACGCTGGTCATCAGCCACGGCCGGTCAGTGCCTGTGACGGGCGTCCAATCCGGGTTGCGCCACTCGGCCGTCACTTTCTTTTCCAGGTCCGGGGCTTCGACAGGCAGGTCGACGAAAGGCACATGGCCCATGCCGCCGGCCCCGAGCGGTCCGCGCGTAGAAGGGCGCGGGAAGGCGAACCAGACGTCTCCGTCAGCGTCGGCTTTGTCGCCGGGGGCGCCGAAGTTCAATCGCAGATGCTTGATGCGCCCGCGGCCGAAGTCGCGCGACGCGGTGTATAGGCCCCAATGGTTGTGACGGCCGGCGGGCATCAGCGCCAGCGACGTCTTGTAATTGTACGCACACGGGCACGAACTGGACCCTTCCGGCACCAGCACCAGGCCGCACGCCGGGATCATGTTGATCCAGCAACCGGCTCGCACGTTCGGGTGATGGTAGACGCCGCTGAGCTGTTCCAGATCGAAGAACCCGAGCGAGCCGGACCGTTTCATGAGCACGCCGGGGCAACCGGACAACCGGCCGCAACCGCCGGTGACCGAGGCGGCGTAAGGCGCCATCCGGCCGGTGAGCGGGTCGGGACGTTCGAGCGGCTTTCCGGTACGAAGATCATGCGCCGCCGGCAGATAGACGGTATCGCCGACGATGGTCGGCAACGGAGCCCCCGTGTTTAAGGTCCACAAGAGCCGCCCATCTTCGGCCGAAAAGGCCGACACGGACGGCCCTTCACGCACCGGACGCAGCCCGGTCCACACAGGATCCGCTGAGAGCACAACTCCGCGTGCCGCGTAGAGCGAATTCTGGCGCGGGCCAAGCTCCGAGCTGCTCCAAAGCTGCTTGCCCGTTCGCATGTCCAGAGCCACCAGCACGTGCGGCGGCGACCCGGGCACTTGGAAGCGCGGTTTCGGTTTAGCTTTGCGTGCCGGCTGCTTGCCCACTCGCCGTCGCAGGTTCGGATAAACGTCCGCCGCCGCCAACCCGTCGATCAGAAACAGCCGGCCAGCTTCGATGGCGATCGCCTTCGAATCGATCGCACTTTGCGGCCGGTAAGTCCATCGCAGCTTGCCCGTTGCCTTGTCCAGCACGAACAGCAGCCGATTGGCCGGATGGGCCATGGACCACCACGAACGCCGGATGTTTGGCTGACCGAGTGCGCCGACCACGGCATCGTCGGTCACCGCCAGGTACTCCCAGATCGGTTTTTCTGCGCCTTCCGCCGCATCGGTCGTCGTGGAGCCGTCTAGCCTGGGCGGCTCGTACGTGAAGAGCGTCTTGCCTGTGGCCCGGGCCAGGCGCAGGCACGAGCGGCCGTACAAGACGTAAAGCGCCTCGTTGTCTGCGGCCATCACGCCGCCTCGGTACGCCGCGGGCCAACGGCCCACGCCCGGCAGGTTTTGTTTCCAGAGAATGCGGCCGTTGTAGGCATCCAGCGCGTAAACGTGATCCATACCCGTCACGAAGAGGAAGCCGTCGAGGGCCAGCGGCGCAGGGGCGCGATAGTGGCGACTGACGATATCGCCCGGCCCCAGGCTGCCGAACCAGAGCACTTTCAATGGCAACCGCACCAACCTTTCGTCCGACGCTCCTCCTTTTCCGGCGTCAGCGTACTGGTGGGTCCAGGCTCCGGCTCCCGGGAGCGGCCCGCGCTGGATTCGCACCCCCACTTCCACATTCCGACAGTCCGTTTCTGGCAGGCCGCCGGCGGCCAGCCAGCGGCGAACGGCCGGTCGCATCGCTTGATCGCAGGCGATCACTGCCACGCCGCCGCACGGGCGCAACACCCGATAGAGCTCCGCGGCTGAAACACGGTCCAAATCGGCGCCTGCCTTGACCACGAAGATCAACAAGTTGGCCACATAGTCGGCGTAGGGCAGCGCCCGGGCCCCCACGTTATGAATGGCGATGCGCGGGCCGTATAAGCCGGCATCGGCCAGACGCTCGCGCATCCCCTGCGCCCCGCGCTGGCCCGCGGCCCAGTACCAGGTCAGGTTCGATGAGCCAGCCAGAGCGGCGAGGAACGCCTCGTCCACGTCGCCCAACACCAGGCCGTACCCCTCGGCGACGCCACCTACCGCCAGCAACGCCTTCACGAGCGAGGCCGTCGCTCCCGGAACGGCAATCTCACGCTCGGCCGGGCCCGTCATTTGCGGCGTGGCCGGCCGACTCTCCTGAAAGCAATGAACCTCACCTTCGGTCGTACTGGCCAACAACGATGAGCCGACAAGCAACAGATCTCGGACGTTGCCCTTGACCGGCGTTTCCCATAGTTGGCGTCCGTCTTCGGCGCTGTAGCAGATCAGCTTGCCGCGGCCGCCCGCGATCAAGGTCGAACCGGCCTGGACGAGCTGGTAAATGCGCTCGACCGGCACGGACCAGCGGGCGTATTTCTCCGCCGGCACCATGTGACCTTGCGAACTGCCGATCCTGGCCACGTAGGAACTCGGCGCGGCCTCCAGCACATCCTTCAGGTCGATGCTCACCAGCCGCATGGGGTGTTCCGCGTCGGGCTGTGCCGGTGAAACCGGAGCCACGTTGCCGGGTTGGCCTGGGCGGCGCCCGATACGGAACTCCGGCGGCCCGATCAGGCTCATGCGGCCCCGCTCATCGATCACGCCTTTCAAGACGCCGTTCAAGTGAAACACTTCCTGGCCATCGCACGCGCGGACCGCTGCCAGGCTGGCCTCGCTATGGATCGGCGCTTCGGAACCCGGCAGAGCGGGCCGCTCCGGATTGGGTTTCTGCAGGAATTCGCAGGGCGTGAATACCAGCTCGGCGAACGTCATCGTCCATGCGCCCCCCGGAAACAGCCCTTGGCTTTCCTGCCATAAGAGTCTGCCGTCACGCGCGTCGAACAGTGCTGGTGCGGCACGCCCGCAGGGCACGACCAAGACGTGGCCGCACAGCGCCAGATACCCGTGCGGCGCCACGCCCCACATCGCTTCGTAGTGCGGCTGGCGAGCGTACTTCGTGCCGCTCGAATCGTTCAGCCAGAGCAGTTCGCCGGTCTCGGCGTCCAGGCAGACGACCACAATGCCCTCCGGCGACCACATGCCGAACGTCGCATAGGCGCGGCGGTCATGGACCAACACGCCCGAGCGTGCCGGCCAGCGCGATATCATCTGCTCGTTGCCGATCAGGCGCTCGTCCGGGATCGGCGGTCGGTACTTCCAGATGAGTCGCCCCGTCCGGCCGTCCAAGCAATAAACCCGGCCGTCGTCCGAAGCGGCGTACACCTTGCCGCCCGCCACCCCTGGAGCCAACCGGACCGGGCCTTCGGTAAAGAACCGCCACCGCGGCTGGCCTGTGCGCGCATCCAAAGCGTGGACGGCATGATCGCTGGATGAAGCGAAATAGACCAGGCCGCAGCCGGCAGAGATCGCATAGGCGTAATCAAAGTCGATCCGCTGGGTTTCCCACACCGGCTCGCGCCACGCCGGCCGAGGCTTATGTCGGGCACGATACGTCCAGACCTCGTGAAACGGGGGTGCCAGCTCCCGCTGGACATAACCGGTCCTGCGAGCATTCTGCAAATGGATCACACCAGCCGAGCGCCCTCCCGCGCCCGGACCCTCCTCTGCGGCCACTGCGCCGCCAACGGTCCCACTCCCGAAAACCGCGGCGGCCACCGTCATCCACAGCGTCACACTCGGTCTGAGTCTCATCATGCTCGTCATGCTCATCATGCGATCCTCCACGAGCTCCCCTGGTTTCGTCCCAATGTAGCCGTTCGGTCGAGTTGTCCCTCCAGCGCGGCAATCGGCGCTGCGGAACTCCCGACGCCGCCTCGGCCGCGACTGGAATCGATCCCAACATCCAGACACTGGCGACGGCCGCCCAGACAACATGCGAACAAAAGCGGTTCACGGGGTTCTCCTCCCTCTGTTTGCACTCGTAGGCTGGTTGCTTCCCGAACCACCTTACCGACAGGCGAGTCCACAAGGCCAGTGACCCACGGCATACAAGCACCAGGGCGGTGCTCGCCCAGAGGTCCACACGTGTTGGTCATGGTTCACTCTCCACTTGGCGCGCGTCGTGGGTCGAACCCGACGGCGACTTCCGCCTGCGAAGCGTCTCCCACGAGGGATTGTCGGGAAACATGTTGAGCGTGAAGTGGATGACCGTGCCCAGTCGCGGCTGTTCGCAGCGAGCGATCGTCGGCATGTGTCCCGTGGCCGGTTCCATGTGATTCGATGAGGTCCAGCCAGCCTTCGAGCGTGTATTCGGGGCGGCCGATTTCATCGGGGTGCAGCACGGCCAACCGCCGTGGTGACAGCGGGCGGATACCGAGGTCGGGAAGGGTGGCTCCACGCCAGTGTAGCGGCGTGCCGTAGAGTCGTTCCAGCTGGATACCGTACCGGTCGCACCACTGGCCGGCGTTCACGGCAGGAAGGTCGCGGATGCGTTCCAGCGGCCAGTCCGGCGCGCCCAGGTGCTCATGGATCCATTCCAGCGACACCTTGTAGGCAAAGTAGGGGCGGTGCCCTCCGCCGGGCTCAAACCATGCCTCGATCTTCCCGGCGCCTCCCAAAGCGGCGTAGACCTGCGACGCTTCACGCACCGCGCGGCGGGTCCCGCGCCACGCTTGTCCGTCGCCGCGGCGATCGATGATCACGTCGGCGTCGCCGTTGGCGATCCAGAGCGCGCAGCCGGGGGCGGCCAAGGCAGCAAAGGTAGGCCAGTCGCAGAGGCGGCGCATCCGCTCATTGGGCAACCGGGTGCAAAGTTTTGTATCCAGCGTAATGTCGTCGTAGGCCCAGCCGGAGACGATGGCGAGCCGGATGCGAGGTTCAACGGCGGCGACGTACGAGGCCACGGCTCCGCCGAGGGAATTGCCGGCCACACCGATCCGCTCGAAGGCGATGTCGTTGCGGGTGAGCAAGTAGTCGATGGTGCGCATCGTGTCGAACACCAGCTTCCCCATGATCAGCCGGCCGGCCGCATCAGCTCGATCGCTGGCCCAGCGCGCATCGTGAGCCCGTGTGCCCATGCGGCCCTGCCGGTTCCGTTCCTCCTCGCCGATGGGATCGATCGCTGCGCAGACCAGCCCCAACCGCGCGTAGAGCAGCCCCGCATAGTGGTATTGCCAACTGCTCTTGCTGCCGCCGTGGCCATAGGTCAGGACGATGGCGGGCATCTTCTCAGGTGGGTGTTTCGGCCGATAGATGAGAGCGGGCGTGCGCGAGCCGGGCTCGATGGTCCAGACCCATTTTTCGATGACCACCTCGTCATGTTCGATCTGGCCGCGCGGCTCCGGCCGGAGCGGGCAACGATTTGCAGGGATGCCGAGCATCTGGCGCAAGGCCGAACGCACCGCAGCGTGTCGGGCGGCGGCCTCCGCTGCAGGCGACTCCTGGCCGCCGGCGAGCGGTGTCGTCAGCCACGCTGTCATTCCGATCGCGGCTGTCACTGCCCAAACCAGTCGACTTGTCAGGCTCATCGACATCTGCTCCTCGTTGGACCCTTGGCAGTAATCCCGGCCTTCGCCGCCCGGGCGCCCCTATACCTTGTCCGACCACGACCGCAGCGTCGCCATCCCGCTCGGTCGAGGGCTCACAACCACAGCGAGCCCGGTTGAGTGGATCATTGCGCCCACCTCCTCAATTCCCTCTTGAGCTCGTTGAGAACGGTCTGGGAGCGCGGATCGCCCATCAGGTTCTTCATCTCGTAGGGATCGGCGACCAGGTCATAGAGCTCATCCATGCCATCCAGCTCCGTATAGTGGATGTACTTGTATCGCTGGGTGCGGACGGCCTTGTATCCCATCTTGAGCACACGTGGGAAGACCGTGTCCGTATAGTATTCGATCAAGAACGACGTGCGCCATTCGGCTGGGTGCTCGCCACGCAACAGCGGCACCAGACTGCGGCCGTCCATTGTCGCCGGCGGCTTCAGTCCGGCCAGCTCGAGTACCGTCGGAGCCAGATCGATGCTGAGCGCCATCCCGTCGATCAAGCGGTACGGCCGGACGAGGGGCGGATAGCGCACCAGCAGCGGAATGCGGATTCCCTCTTCGTAAGCCAGCCGCCGTTCGACGCTCAATCCGTGTTCGCCGTACCAGTAGCCGTGGTCGCTGGTCAAGATGATCACGGTCGAATCCAATTGTCCAATTCGCTCCAGGGCCGAGAGCAATTTGCCGGTGCTTTCGTCGACCCCGGCCAGCATGCGCCAGCGGTCGCGGACCGTCCGGTCCGAGGTTCCCGTGTGCTGGCCCAGGGGAGGCAGGCCGTCGATCTTGCGCGCCAAGGCGGGTTTCCCCTCGAGGGTATCGAACATGTTCAGCCGCCGCGGGACGGCTGCGTCCGCGTAGAGCTTTTCGTGGCGTTTGGCGGGCAGGAACCGCGCGGCGGACGGATCCGAAATACTCCCGTCGTCGTACTGGATGAGTTCCGGATGCAGCGCCTTGTGGGCCAGGTACAGGCAGAACGGCTTTTGGCGCGCCCGATGCAGAAACGAGACGGCCAGCTTGGTGAGCACGTCCGTCGTGTGGCCGGATATCTTCAGTCGCTCGCCCTCCACGTTGATGACTGGATCGAAGGATGTTCCTTGCCCCCTCAAACCGGCCCACCAGTCGAAGCCGGGGCGAGGGCTGTCGTCGTTGCCCATGTGCCATTTGCCGACGAACGCTGTTTCGTACCCCGATTCCCGGAGCAGCCTGGGGAACGTCATCAGCCGGTGACTCTGCTGGCTCCGGTTGGTGTTGTCGATGATGCCGTGGCGGTGAGGATACTGGCCGGTCAGCAGCGAAGCCCGGCTGGGTGAGCATAGCGGCGTGGTCGCGAAGGCGTTGCGGAAGCGCGCTCCCTGGCAGGCCAGCCGGTCGATATGTGGTGTATGCACGACCGGGTGGCCCGTACAACTCAGCTCGTCCCAGCGCAGATCGTCGACCAGCACGATCACGAAGTTCGGCCTTCGGTCCGCTGCCTCGGCACCGACTCGAAGCCAAATCAAGGCAACGATCGGCACCAGCGCCAACGCACACCATGGCCCTGCTCTTTCGGGCAAGAATCCAGCTCGCATCCCATCTCCTCTCGGGTTTGACGTTTGACCTCCCTTGCGCCACCGCGGGCATGCGGTTCAAGCCTCAGTGAAATCGGCCAGTTCTTCGATCACTTCGGTTGTGGTGCGCAGTCGAGCGAATTTGCGCTGCCAGATGGCGAAGCAAGCCTCCTGCAAATGGGGATCGACGCTGGCCACAGCATCGCTGACGGCGGTAACGCGGTAGTCGCGAGTACTTGCTGACATCAACGTCGCGTTCACACAGACCTCCGTTACCACACCTGTGATCAGCAGGTAGCGGATATCTTGCGACCGGAGGGCCAAATCGAGCGGTGTGCCGTAGAACTTGTCGTAGGTGTGACCGCGGACGATCAATTCGTCGGGTCGCGGTGCGAGCTCACCGACCGTATCGGCCGAGTTGGGGCCTTCGCCACGGCCGGGGCCGATGAGGCAATTGCTCGACGGGTACGCGAACCCGGTCGGCTCGCCGGGCTTCGCCGGCAGGTGTTCGATGCCGAACGGATCGCCGCGCAAGCACGGGACGCCGGTCGAGTACACGAACTCCGTAAAGATCACCGGCACCCGTTTCCCCCGGCATACGTCGATCAGCCGGCGGATGTTGGGGATGATTTCACGGCCCGATGGGACCTCCAGGGCCGCTCCCGGGTCGAGGAACCCGTGCTGCATGTCGATCACCAGCAGTGCCGTTCGCCCGGGCTGGCAGCGATGCAACTGGTCGATCCGCGCTTGACGTGCGGCCAGGATCTCATCGAAGCTCGCCATGGTTCCGGCTTCCCTCATTGACTTGGGGTGAACGCGCGCTGATCGACCGTCTCAAGCGACTGCCATCGCCACGGCGCATCATATATCGGCCTATTCTCATTCGCAATGCAAGCCATGAATGGCGCAGCCTGCCCGCCTCACCAGCCGACGACCGTCAGGCCCACCAGGGGTGGAGCGTGAAACCTAGCGGGACAGCACCCGGATCGTTGCCCGCAATGCGCTGATTTGCGATTCGGCTTTCTCCAACGTCTGCATGCTGGTCTTGAACTGGCAAAGTCGCGGCTGGAGGGACTCGCAAACGGGGCAATCCCCTGGTTGGTAGCACTTCACGCTACCTTGGTATCGCGGATCGAAGTTCGGGGCTTGTTCGGGGCGTCCATAGAATGCCAGATGGCGGAACACGGGCTCCAGATGCACGGGACGCCATGCGGCGTACAGGCCGTCGCCGCCGTGGGAGATGAAGATCCTCCGGAACGTGCGCCAGTCCACGCCGGCTCGCCCTTCATCCAGTTTGCATACGTAGCTCCAATAGGTATGGCTGCACCCTTCGGGGACGACCGGTGGGATGAGCCACTGACACCGCTCGCCGCGAATGACTTGCTCATACCGCTTGGCGATGTACACACGCGCCGCCACCAACGCGTCGAGGCGTTCGAGTTGGGCCAGCCCCAGCGCAGCCTGGACCGCGGACATGCGGAAGTTGTAGCCCATTACGTCATGGCGCTCGAACGAGTGATCCTGGCGCAGGTCGCGCGGGACGAAGACATCGCCGGGGGCAGCGCCGAGCGTGCGGAACCCGAGCGAAGCGCGCTTGCGAATACTCCGCGCGTACTCTTTGTCGTCCGTGACCACCACGCCCCCGTCCCCGCCCGAGGTCATGTGTTTCGATGCCTGGAAGCTGAAACTGGCCGCATGTCCGATCGTCCCCACCAACTTCCCCTTGTACTCGGCCAAAAAGCATTGAGCGTCGTCCTCAATGACCGTCAGGCCGTGCGTTCTCGCCAGCTCCATGATGGCATCGTAGTCAGGGGCAAGCCCGTAGAGGCTGACGGGAATGACCGCCCGCGTGTAGGGCGTGATCTTCCGGGCTACGTCGCGTGGGTCGATGTTGAACGTATGGGGATCGATGTCGGCGAAGACGGGAACGGCGCCGCATTGCACGACGACCATGGCGGTGGAGACGGCCGTCAGAGGCGGCACGATCACTTCGTCCCCCGGGCCGATTCCAGCGGCCAGCAAGCAGGACTGCATGGTACCCGTCCCGGAATTGTGGAGGATGGCGTAGCGGACGCCGAAACGACGGGCAAAGGCCGATTCGAACCGCGCGAAGATGTCCGCCGGATCTTCCGTGTTGCGGAAGCCCGCACTCAACACCTCGCCCACGTAGCGGCGGTCCTGTTCGCCCACCCGGTTGGCCGGGAGCATGCCGAACAATTCGCGGGGCGGCAGTTGGCAAAGTTCCATCCACGGTTGACTCATGGGATCACCATACCCGCTTGGGGCGATACAGACCGGGAGCGAGGGACGGCGCGGCTCGCTTCACGGCGCCCCCGGCCGAAGGGGACCATGCCGGCCAGGGCCGTTCAAACCACAGCTCCTTGGGGCGGCCCGGGTGCTCCTTCCGCGCCGGCCTTTTCCTGTTTCCTTCGAGTTTCCGGGACTGTACTATGGTTGCCGGATCGGGGCCCAGTGCCAAGGTGGCCGGTTGAGGGTTCAGGGTTCAGGGTTGAGGGTTCAGGGTTGAGGGTTCAGGGTTGAGGGTTCAGGGTTGAGGGGTTGGTGGAGACGTGGGACACGAGGGCTCCGGCTGGACCCACCGTGACATGGCCGGCCGCTCGCTGGGTTGGACTTTTCACAAGGAGCAATCATGGCAACGACGAAACGCGGCTGCAAGCCCCAAACCGGTTTTTCACGGCGGTGCTTTCTCGAGCGATCTTCCGTGCTTGTGGCAGCAGCGAGCCTCTGGGGGCCACGTGTCCACGCCGCTGGTTCAGGGGGCGGGAAAATCAACATCGGCTTGATCGGCTGCGGCGGGCGGGGCACCGGCGCCGTATTGGATGCCCTGGGTGCGGCCACCAGAGTGCTCTACCCGGCCACCGGGTACCACACCGAAGAGGTGGCCGAGGGTGCCCGGGTGGAGCGCAAGGACATCCGTGTCGTGGCCTTGGCGGATTTGTTCGAGGATCGTTTGGACGCCTGCGGCACGCAGCTGGCCAAGCTGGGCATCGACGTGCCTCGCAGCCGGCGGCTGGTCGGTTTTCACGCTTACGAAAGGCTCCTGGAGTTGCCTGAAGTGAACTACGTCATCCTGGCCACGCCGCCCCACTTCCGCCCGCTGCATCTGAAGGCGGCCGTGGACGCGGGCAAGCATGTGTTCATGGAAAAACCGGCCGCGGTGGATGTGCCCGGCGTGCGCATGGTGATGGAAGCCGGACGGCTGGCTCGCCAAAAGGGCGTGGGCATCGCTGCCGGCACCCAGCGGCGTCACATGCGGAGCTATCAGGAGACGATCCGGCGGATCCGCGACGGGGCCATCGGGCAGATCATCTATGCCAAGTGCTACTGGAACGGCGGCGAAATCTGGGTCATCCCTCGCCGCCCCGGGTGGAGCGACATGGAATGGCAGCTGCGCAACTGGAACTACTTCACCTGGCTGTCCGGCGACCACATCGTCGAGCAACACGTCCACAACCTGGACATCATCAATTGGGTGCTTGGTGCCCACCCGCTACGCGCCGTCTCCGGGCTGGGGGGCCGCCAAGTACGCACTGCCCCCCAGTACGGCTATATCTACGATCACTTCGCCGTCGAGTACGAATACCCGAACGGGGTGGCCATGTTCAGCCAATGCCGCCAGATCAACGGCTGCCAGAACAAAGTGGAAGAAGCCGTGGTCGGAACCGAAGGACGGAGTAACTGCCACAACTTCATCCGCACCCACGACGGAAGCCGGTGGCGCTTCCGCCAGTCCGAACCGAATCCATACCAGCAAGAGCACCACGACCTGATCGCCAGCATCCGGGCCGGCAACCCGATCAACGAAGCCCAGGCAGTGGCCGAAGGCACGATGACGGCCATCATAGGCCGCGAGGCGGTCTACAGCGGGCAAGCGATCGAGTGGGACGCGGCCATGAGCTCGACCACCCGACTGGGACCAAAGGAATACCAGTTTGGTGACCTGCCGACGCCGGATGTCCCCATGCCTGGCCGGTATCGGTTCCTCTGAATCCGATGAATCCGACTGAGTCCGACTGAGTCCGACTGAATCCGAACGACGAATCCGGATGGGCACCGGCCCAAGGGTTCGCCAGCTAGAGAGAGTCTTGCCCCTTGCGATTGCGCGCGCCGGGCGAGCATCTACCCGGGTTGTGGCCGGCCGGCTTCCAGCCTGCCTCACGCTGGGAAGATGCGCCGTACGGCTCAGGCACGCCACACCGCACCAGTAAATCCTGGCCAAAAAACTTTCTCTTCTCTCCCGCCTGCCCCTTGACAAGACAAACGGCCGGGACTAGCTTACCTAACTGTCATACAGCCCGTACTCGACGCTGCCTATCATCGTTGGGTCCTCGGACTATCCGCGGCGTCTCATACCAGGGCAGAGAGGGGTCGTCATATAGCCTCGCTTATCCGCGGGTGTAGGCGGGGCTTACCTTCCATCGGCATCATTTTGCTGCATTTTGTCGCGGGCGTCTGCCGGTCGCTACGCAAGGGCATTTCGCTCTCTTGCCCGGGTCGAAGCGGCGAGGGTTCTTTTGACGCCCGAGGGCAGTTCAGATTGGAGGCTGGTTGCGCGCGGTCAGTGGCCGCGGCTTGTGGCTGCTGGCCAGTCCCTTCGGGTCAGCTCAGTGGGAAGTCGTTTCCGTGGCTAATGGGGCGTCCGAGGACCGATTGCCGGCCCAGCCGGCAGTTTGGACGTTTCGCGGCTCACCAGCCGAGCGGGCGGGGGTTTGCCTGGAGCGCACGGCGGCCAGCGACCTGGCGGCCTGGCGGTCTTCGAGCAGCCCTAGGCGCTTCATGGCCAGAGCAAGCCGTTTGGCGACGGGGCAAGCCGTCTGGCCAGCGTTTCCGGCGTGTTCGAGAACGACAACCACCGCGTACTGGGGGCTGTCGGCCGGCAGGTACCCGGCGAACCAAGCGTGCTCCAGTCGGCCCGGGCCGGTCTGGGCGGTCCCCGTCTTCCCGGCGACCGGTAGCCCGTCGATGTAGAGCCCCGGGTGGGCCGTGCCAGCCGGATCGGCCACCACGCGCCTCATGCCGGCCTGGATCACGGCCAGGTTTGCCACGTCCAGGCCAGGGATCGGTCGGGGGGGCGGGAGATCGAGCAGAGGTTCGCTGGGTTCGGCCGCGTAGCGAGGATCCTCGGGCAGGGCCAGGCGCGCGGCCACGTGCGGGGTGACCAGCAGTCCTCCGTTGGCCACGGCGGCAACCATCCGGGCCACCTGGATCGGCGTCACCTCCACCGGCCCCTGGCCCACAGCAATCAAGCGTGTGTCGGCCTTCCGCCACGGCCGGCCCCATTGCTGTGGCGCCGACTCGGGTGTGGGGAGGGTGCCGGCGGATTCGCCGGGCAGGTCGACCCCCGTTCGTTGGCCGAAGCCCAGATCCAGGGCCCAGGAAACGAGTGCTTCTGGGCCCAGGCGTCCGGCGTGGTGGAAGAAGAACACGTTGCAGCTGACGCACAGGGCGTCCGCCAGGTCGACGTGGCCGTGGCCAACGCCCTGACGGCGAAACAACGCACATCGCCACTGGTCGGGCGACCCCAGGTAGCCGCGGCAGTCGATCGCCTCTCCGGGCCGCACCATGTGTGACTGGAGCAAGGCCAGAGCCGAGACCAGTTTGAACACGGAACCCGGCGGGATGGCCATTTGGATGGCGCGGTTGAAAAGCGGCTGCGTCGAATCGCTCAGCAGGGCCCGCGCCCGCCCCCCTCCACGGCCAGCGAACAGATTGGGATCGAAATCCGGTACGGAGGCCCCGGCCAGGATACCGCCGGTACGGACGTCCAGAACGAGGATCGCCCCGCCCGCGGGGGCTGCGTCGGGCCAAACCGCGCGGCGCCGCTTCAAGGCGTCGCGCAAGAGGTTCTCCGCCGTTCGCTGCAAGCGGCTATCGATGGTGAGAACCAGGTCGCGTCCGGCGCGCGGCTCCGCCTCGTGCCAAGTGGCCAGCCGTTGGCGGCTTCGGTCGGTGAGCTCTACGGCCACCCCGCGCACGGGCCGCAGCACGGATTCATACTGTCGCTCCACTCCCACCCGGCCGATCCTGTCCTCCGGGTGGTAGGCTTCTCCTGCTTGGCCAGTGGCCAGGTCTCTGGCTGTCACCGCCCCTACGTAGCCGAGTACGTGCGAAGCCAAGCGGCCTTGGGGATAGGTCCGCCGAATCCGCTCGACGATCTTCACCCCGGGATAGGAATGCGGATGCCCTTCGATCTCGGCGACCACCTCCAGCGGCACATCCTCGACCATGACGTGATAGTCCAGTTCCTCGGCCACCACGATCTTCGCTCCAGTCGAAGGGCCCGGGGATGCGGCCAGGGCATCCAGCACCACGTCGGCCCAACGGCTGAGCCACCGGCGGGCGGGCCGGTTGCCTGGGTGGATCGTTCCGTCTTCTTCACCATCGGGCGAGCCCGGCTCGGCCTGGTGATCGCTATCAGGTTGGCTGCCGGCGTCATGACGGCGATTCACTCGCGCGGCGATCCGCTCCACCTGAGCTTGAATCCGAGCGGTGCGCCGGTACCACTCCTCCAGCGAAAGGCCACACAGCCGAGCCAGCCTTTTGGCCAGGGCGTTTCGCTCCTGGACGATTTGCCGCTCCGCCCAGCGCAGGCGGGCCGGGTTGCGGCGCTCGGCAGGTGAGAGTCGCAGACGGGCTTTCCAGCGGAGCCACCGGGGGTTGGCCGGCCGCTGGAGGTAGCGGTAGTGCACGGCCAGGGCCGGGAAGCTGCGATCGCAGGCCAGCACCGTCCCGTCGCGGGACAGGATGCGGCCTCGCCGTCCCGCAAGCGACACACGATGCACCAGCGGTTTGGCCGCCTCGGCGCGAAACGCGGGCCCTTGGGTAACTTCCAGCTGCACAAACCTTGCAAAGATCCCAGCCAGCAGGACCAGGAACGCGCCCAAACACCAGTACAACCGCCGCCGTGAGCAGACCACGGCGGTCGTCCGGGAGCCACTGACCGGAAACCACTCCCAATCGATCCGATGATCGGCCCGCATCAGCATTCCGGGTTGAGTTGGCAGGAAGCGGACGAACGTCCGGTCCAGGAAAGGACCATCAGTACCGGCACGCTGACCCCGGCCGTATAGACGGCCACTCCCA
>DQVB01000258.1 GCA_015661985.1 Planctomycetota bacterium
AGCCTCGCAACCACCATAGCCCAACGGAAATCGTCGCCACTCTATTGTCAACACCGAAGACTTTATCCATCGCTGCGCGGACGCGATGGGTATTCTCATCTCCAATCTGCACAAAGATGCTTCCGCCGTCAGCCAACAGATCCCTCGCCACGACCAGCCGGCCCCGCAGATACGCCAGGTAGCTGTGGATGCCCAGGTGCCAGGTGTCGCGGTAGGCCTTGACCATCTCCGGCTCGCGCGTCAGGTCGGTCTCTTTGTCCTTGACGTCGCGGCGGCCGATCTGCGGCTGGAAGTTGCTGGCGAACTTGATCCCATAGGGCGGATCGATGTAGATCATCTGCGCCTTGCCGGCCAGGTCCTCGCGATGGGCCAGTGAGGCCATGACCTGGAGCGAGTCGCCCAGAATCAGCGGGTTCGTCCAGTCGATATCGTGCCGATAGAACTGGACCGCCTCGTGGTATTCCAGTTCGGGATCGCCAAAGAGGGTCCGCTCGACGTCCTTGCGGGCGGCCACGCGGAGGATGGCCTGGGGGCTGATGCGCTCGTGGATGTGCAGGACGACCGGATCGACCTGGAAGGTGCCGCGCCGATCCTGTTCCTGCTTGCCGGCCCATTCCAGCCACGGCTCGTGGTTGGAGAGGGCCTGGGCCAGCAGTTCGGCCTCGTCAGCCGAGAGCGGCGCGTGCTTGGCCTTCTCGACCAGCTCGGCCAGCTTGTCGGCCTGGCCGGTGGGATCGAAACGCAGGACCGGCGGGCGCCGGGGGTTGTAGGCGTACTCGATCTTGGGCATAACCGGCACGGTCCCCTCGGCGGCGAGCCTGGCCGGGGGGGGGTCTTCCGCTTGGGCTTAGTGTGCCGGTAGTCGCTGACCTTGAACAGCGTGCCGTCGCCAGTGTTTTTCTTCCTGCGCTTGGCCATCGGGTTCCCCTCGGCAACCCTTCTTGGGCGACGCTCGTCCCGGCCCAGCAGGCGGTCGATGAGCACCTGCTTGGCCCGGCCCGTTTCATCGAGGCCGAGCTTGCGGCAGACGCTCTCCAGTTCGTCGCGCGTGAGCAGTTCCAGGATATCCTGGGCCGAGGCTCGACGCGACCCTGCCAGGGAGTCAACGATCTGGTCCCTATTCTTGCCAGTCAGGCCGGGGATTTCCAACTCGTAAGCGATTTCCAGGAGCGCCTGCCGGGTTGAGCTGCTTAACAGTTTCCGCTTGCGGATTATGGTTAGGTCCCGTCCGAGAGCACCACCATCACGTCATCGCCCACCTGAGCAACGGCTTGCTCGAACGCCTCGTGAATCGCGAGCAGGTTCTTTTGCCGTGGGCGAACCTTCGCCAGCTCGCGAGCCAGTTCGCGGGGGCGATCCGAGCAACCGTGCTCGACAAAACGCACGAGTTCCGACGAAGGGTCGTGCGTCTTCTCAATCCAATCGGCGTAACTGGACCAACCCGAAATGGTCGCCACGTCGGTCAGGTACTCGCCATCGCCGAATAGGCTGTACGTCATCGGCACCCCCTTTTCGGACCCATCAGTAGTCGTACTTGCTGCAAATGGCGTGCTTGCACACGGCGCGCACATCACACGCCCGACACTTCTTTTTCTCCGGCTTGGCTGGGAAATCGCCTGAGATCAATCCGGCCAGGAGCGAGTTCGCCCGTGTGCGGGCAGAGTGGATTGCCTTGTCGTCGACCGGCATACTGCGGCGGGTCCCATCCTTGAGTTGGTGCAGGTAGCCGGCCTGGACATCCAGCCCCTCGCCCCGGCCGGCGGCCGCATAGATGGCCAGTTGGAAGGCGAACACGTCGTCCGGCTTGGCGTCGGTGGCCGTCTTGTAATCGACGATGGCCAACCGGTTCGGGACTCCGCCCTCGCGGTCCAGAATGACGTCGGCCCGGCCGTTGACGACCGCCCCGTCCAGGTGGAGCTCGAAGAAACGCTCGGTCTGCCAGACGCGCAAGAGGTCGTCGCTGTACTTGGAGAGGTAGTTCTTGACCAGCTTCTTGGCGTTGGCCAGCAATTGCTCGAATGCCGCCCGGTTGGCAAAGGGGAGATAGAACTCCTCGTGGAAGAGGGCCTCGACCTCCTTATTGGTGGGGAGGCGGCCTTTCTCGCGAGTCACGTCGGCAATACGCCGCAGCACGTGGTGGATGGTCTTGCCGTAGCCAAGCTCGGTCACCAGTTGGGGCTGGAAGCCTAGCGATGTGCTCAGGCGGTAGCGGAGCGGGCAGTCCTCGTATTGGGCCATCTCGGAAAACGAGACGGTGGGCAGCTCGTCGGCTTCGTCCGTCGGCGGGGTGAACTTGCGGGGCAGCGGGAGCCGGTTTACCACCGGCGGGTCGCCGCCGGCAACCTCCAGCAGAAACGGGGAAGGCCTGAATCGGTTCGTCCTGCGTCGAAAACGGGAGAGGTACAGCACGTCCTTGGCGCGGGTCATGGCGACGTAGAAGAGCCGGCGTTCTTCCGTTACCCCGCCCGCGTAGCGCCGGCGGGCCTTGCGGCTGAAGACGGTTTCGGGGATCAGCCAATTGGGTTCTTCGCCGGCGCGGCTGGACGGGAAACGGTGACTGGTCAGACAAGGGACGAAGACGATGGGCCATTCCAGTCCCTTGGCCTGGTGGACGGTCAGGACATCGACGGTGTCCAGGTCGAAGGTGTCTTCCCCTTCGAAGTCTTCGTAGGCATCCAGGGCGTAGTGCTGTAGGTAGTTGAAGAGCTGGCGGTAGAACCATATGCCTCGATCCTGGCCGCCACGGAAGACCGGCTTGCCATCTTCTTCGACATAGCGGGCACGGCGTTTGACGTGCTCATAGTCGGCCAGGATCTGCGAGAAGCGGGCCAGGCACCCCATGCGGCTGGAGGCACGCGGGTCATCCAGGTCGAGCGACTGGACGCCGAGGAGATTGAGCAGTCGATAGTAATCCCGGACCAGATTGACGGGAGCGGAGCCTTTTTGGGCATCCTTCTTCCAGTCAGTGAGGTATTCCTGGAGTTTGGGCATCTTTGCTCCGTCGGCAAAGACCGCCTGGAATTCAA